>DASPJN010000134.1:0-20552 GCA_035628595.1 Chryseosolibacter sp. | reverse complement strand
AACATTCATTGCAGGAGGTGTGTTCTGAACAGGAATAATCTGTGTCACGTCATTGTAAAGGGTATTGAAACCGAATTTTTGTAGCAATCGGTGAGACTCGTTCGCAGCCACTTGATGGTAAGTGTCGGGAAACATTTTTACCGTGATCGAAGTGATGTCATTCGACTTGCACCAACTGGTCGCTTCGTCTAAGGTTGACGTTAATTTTGAATCGGTTGTCGTTTCATTAATAATAAAACCCCCGTATGTGCTTTTTTCAACACTGATTAGTCGCTCTTCTTTTTTTGTGAAATAGATGAGCGGCGTGACATCGTTTAAAGGAAAAGAAACAATGACGTCCGATAACCTGCGCTTGATGAAATCAGGTCGGTTAAAGAAGAAGTCGGATGGCCACGTCTTGTTCACATTGTCATCGGTCAGCCTGTCGGAATTTGGTGTAGTCTTTTTCAAGTACGTCTTCCTCGAACAAACATGAAGCGAGTGTAACGAGGATGCTTTGCGGTGGCAGCTTTATTTTTACCCAATGGTTGCGGGGAAAAAACACGTATTGAGCAGGCGTTGTAAGCTTAAAAGTCCAGCTTTTCCCCTTTGCGTTTTCAATGTGAACGTCGGCCGCTCCCTGCATACAGATAATAACGCGATCTGCATTTAAATGTGCATGGTTGCCGCGATCCGCATTTTCAGCAACTCCGTAAATCCAGTAAACACGTTTAATCGAAATTGGGAATTCACCCGACTCCTGCAAGAAAGAGAGAGAACCCGATTTTCCTTCGTGCGATTCCAGGTTGGTTAGGTACGGTTCAGAAACATTCATCAATAAGGTATGCCCAACTTTCGGTAAATAAAATGCATGAGCCAGGCGGGTCCAATTAATAGAAACTGCACATCCTTCAGGAACGATGGTTTCTTGCCCTCAACCTTATGACCATAAAACTGGCCAATCCATGCAACAATAAAAATGATAATAGAGATCAGCCACAGTGGCGCAAGATTCGATTCAGCCAGGAGCCGCGCCGCGAAAAGACACAGCACGCCGAACAAAAGCATCCCAAAGCTCAGCGGAATTGATAACGATACATAGTAGATGAGCACAACGACCAGCGTGATCGTCGCCCAGTTTGCATAAGGATTTCCTTCGCTGATGTTCTGGATAAAGCCCGAAGGGATCGAAGCGATCAGGCCAACAATACTGAAGAAGATCAGCGGTACGCAAATCCAATGAATTGTTTTATTAGTTGCATTCTGGTGACTTTCACCATACTCAGCAAGCAGCTCATCAATACGGCGCATAGTTTTTAAAAATAAGGTTATGAAATTTAATCACTTCAATACAAAATCAAAACTGACTAATTATACTTTCGTTTTTACTTTCGACCAATCCTTTACCTGCCAGTAAACTTTCCCCGTTGTGAGATGATTGCCTTTGTTGTCATGGATTTTCACCTCACAAGGTATTACGGTTGCTTCAATTGTTCTTAGCGGTGCATAAATATTTTGTTCGAGCCAGTGAGGGGAGATTTCAAATGAAGCGTAAGCATCCATTTTTCCCTGGTAGTGATAATCCATTTCAAGTCGCTGCATAATGAGTCTGTACTTTTTTGCGTCTAGCTTTGTGATAAGGAGAAATCCGGTGGTGAACTCTGAAATGGTTGCAAGGGCACAGGCATGTAATCCACGAATGTGATTGAAATTGCTTTTGCGATATGGTATGCGTGTCTTTAAATGATTGTCGCTTAGCTCGATTATGCGAAAGCCGTGCGGCTTATTGAATGGAATCATTCTGTTGAGCGACCAGTTCAGAATTTTCAGGTAAAAGCTCGAGTGCTTTGCTTTTTGTACGATGGTAAACGCGTCAAACATACAGTCGGGTTAGGATGATAAATGTAACGCAATTCATCGAAGATTGCCGATCCGTTTTTTATAATCAATTTTGGAATAAACCTCAATTGTTTCGCGGAAGCCGAGGTGCAATTTTGATTTCTCCCATACTTCCTGTTGCTTAGCAGCCTTATGAAAAAGAAAGTAGTTGTTCTTGGCGCCGGACTGGTTGGGAAAGCCATCGCCATCGATTTGTCCAAAGATTTTAGTGTTACTTCTGTTGATATAAATGAAGATGCCCTGAATGTGCTGAAACAGGCAGGCATTGATACGAAACGGGTGGACCTGTCGCGTGAGGATGAAGTAAGTTCCTTGATCAAGGATTTTGATATGGTTGTTGGCGCTGTTCCGGGATTTATGGGATTCAAGACCGTTGAAACTGTTATCAAGGCTGGAAAGAATATGGTTGATATCTCATTTTTTCCTGAAGATCCTTTTCTGCTGGATGATCTCGCTAAGAAACAAAATGTTACAATCGTAACAGACTGCGGCGTAGCGCCAGGTATGGGAAACATCATTCTCGGGTACCACAACAAGCGAATGAAGATCCGCGACTACGAATGCCTCGTCGGTGGCTTGCCGGTTGTGCGCGAATGGCCTTACGAGTATAAAGCGGTGTTTTCGCCGATCGATGTGATAGAAGAATACATCCGTCCCGCGCGTTATGTTGTGAACGGATCAATTGTCACGAAGGAAGCGCTGTCTGACGCAGAGCTTATTCAATTTGATGGCGTTGGAACACTTGAATCGTGGAACTCAGATGGCTTGCGTTCGCTGATCAAAACAATGCCGGCCATCCCGAACATGATTGAGAAAACGCTTCGATATCCCGGCTGTATTGAGTACTTGCGTGTACTCCGGGAAACCGGATTTTTCTCTTACGAGGAAATGGATATCAAAGGTGTTAAGGTGCGGCCAATCGATGTGACGGCAAAATTGTTGTTTCCGAGGTGGAAGCTCAAGCCCGGCGAGGAAGAATTTACGGTCATGCGGATCAGGATCGCCGGGGAAGAATCGGGAACTCCGAAACAATACGAATACAATTTGCTCGATAGAACCGACAGGAAAACTGGAACGCTTTCAATGGCCAGAACAACGGGTTACACATGCACCGCTGCGCTTCACCTGGTAGCCGATGGAAAGTTTTCACGCAAAGGTGTTTGTCCGCCTGAGTATCTCGGCGAGGACGAAAACAACTTCCATTTTATTAAGAATTATCTCACAGACAGATCTGTGATCTACCAGGTATCGGACACTCCGCACGCATGAGTGCCGAGTGTCCGATTCATTTTTTGAATTTCGCGCTTATCGCTTTTCGATAGTATTCAAATTGCTTCTCCAGTAGCTGTATCCGAAATAGATAACCAATCCAATCGACATCCAGCCAAAGAAATATATCCATGATTGTGCAGGTATTTCGATTAGCAGATACGCGCACGATAACACACCCATAATCGGAATCACCGAAAACTTTTTAACGAACGTAAGGATCGTTAATACAGTAGCCAGGACGATGTAAACCAGGAAAAGAAATTCTTCCAGTCCTTTATCGCTCATACCTGAGAAGTCTGTAGTGATCCGGTCCCATACCGAGTAGATGAACACCGCGTACAGTACTGGTATAATGAACTGTCCGTTGATATAAGGAAGCTTGAATCGACCGTTAGATGCACCTTGTACATTTGCAATTTTAGGTAACGCCAACACGCCAGCGGACACGATCACGAACGCAAATAAAGTTCCGATACTGGTCAGGTCGGTCATCAGACCCATCTCCATAAAAAGTGATGGCACAGCAACGAGAATACCGGTCACGATGGTAGAGAACCAAGGCGTTTGAAATCTTGGATGGATCTTACCGAATGCTTTCGGTAATAGACCATCGCGGCTCATGCTCATCCAGATGCGGGGTTGACCTAACTGGAATACAAGCAACACGCTTGTTGTCGCGATGACAGCGCTCACCGAAACGATGTAACTGATCCATTCCTGTCCAACGTGTTCGAAAACAAAAGCGAGTGGATCGGCTACGCGCAGCTCAGTGAATGGTACCATTCCGGTTAACACAAATGCGATGAGAATATAAAGTGCGGTGCAAATCAAGAGCGAATAGATCATTCCGCGAGGCAAATCCCGCTGAGGGTTCTTACATTCTTCAGCGGTTGTTGAGATCGCGTCAAATCCGATGTAGGCATAAAAGACAGCCGAGACCCCTCGAAGAACCCCCTCAAAACCATTTGGCATAAATGGACTCCAGTTGTTAGGTTCAACAAAAAAGAATCCCATAATAATAATGAGTACGATTACTGCCAGCTTAAAAACTACCAGGAAATTTGTTGTGGCTTTGCTTTCGCGAATACCAACATAAGTGAGAACTGCGATCACGCACACAATAAAGAATGCCGGAACATTCATGAAGATCTTATAGCCAAACATTTCAGGAGCGGTTTCCCAGGCGTTCTTCGCAAACTGTAGGCTTGGATCGAGGGGAAGACCTTGTGAAATGGCATTCTGAACCTGCAGATAAGCGCCTTTGGCTGTGCCAGCATCTGCAGTAAGCCACGCGGGCAGATAAACACCTAAACCTTCAAGGAGATTATTAAAATATCCACTCCATGAAATAGCCACTACGATGTTCCCGATAGCATATTCCAGGATCAGCGCCCAGCCAATGATCCAGGCAATCAGTTCACCAAACGAAACGTATGCGTAAGTGTATGCGCTGCCAGCAATTGGTACGCGACTCGCAAACTCAGCATAGCAAAGCGCCGAAAATCCGCAAGTAATCGCCGTGATGATGAATAACATCGAAATAGCCGGCCCACCATTGTACGCTGCTGTGCCGATCGTTGAAAAAACGCCCGCGCCAACAACAGCGGCAATCCCCATGGAGGTCAGGTCTTTTACTGTTAAGATTCTCTTTAATGAACCGCCATGACTGTCGACGCCATGCCCGGACTCTTGAATGGTACTATTGATTGGTTTCTTGCGAAAAAGAGTATTTAACATCTAGTTAGGTTTAGGAGGCACCAAAAATAGTAAAATAAACTGCGGCATGGAATTAATGGAAACATAAACGGCCGTTGGCATCAACTTCATCACTGATCGGTGATCGGGTAAAAAAAAATATCTATCTTAATGGCGCCTTTAGCTGAAACCCGCGCTCGCTAATTTTTTGGGCTGTAACTTTAGATTTTTTAATGGATTTAGCGCTAAATCAAAATAGTGAAGCAGGCTTCGAAGGAGCGAGAATTACAATCACTTCGGAGGAAATAAACAGTTTGCCGCTACGTACGTTCGAAGGTAAAACCACTGTCGTAAGTGATCCGGCCCTTGTTGCCACGATCATTGACGAGATCGAGAAGCACGAAGTAGTTGGATTCGATACAGAGACCCGCCCGAGCTTTAAAAAGGGCCAGGTTTACCAGGTTTCGTTGCTTCAGCTGGCAATTCCCGGTAGAGCTTTTCTCATCAGGATCAATCATACCAGTGTAACTGCTGAAATTGCACGCCTCTTCGAAAACCCACGCATCATCAAAGCCGGTGTTGGCATTCGTGACGATCTTAAATCATTGCGTAAACATCGTGACTTCGAACCAGCATCATGTCTTGATTTGTCGGTGCTTGCAAAGCAAGCCGGACTACAGGTTGAGAGTGTAAAAAAACTTGCTGCTCTACTCCTGGGTTTCAGGATCTCCAAAAGCGCTCAAACTTCAAATTGGGAAGCAACCACGTTCACACAAAAACAAATTGAATATGCTGCCACCGATGCCTGGGTTTGCCTTGAGCTTTACAGGAAACTTCAAAAACTGTCGGCTCAATAACAGCACATCCTTTTGTTTTCTTTCCCGTTTATTCAGGCAACATAATTTATGAGCGTCACTATCATTGAAAAGAAAATCCTGTCTGAGAACTGGTACAAGCTTTACAGGTACACCTTCGAGGTCATTGATAAAAAAGGAAAGAAACACACGCAGCAGCGCGAAGCGTACGACCGCGGTAACGGTGCCGTGATTCTTTTATATAATCAAAAAAAAGGAACAGTAATCCTCACGCGTCAGTTTCGTCTTCCAACTTTTGTTAACGGAAATCAAGATGGTATGATGATCGAAGCCTGTGCTGGCTTGCTTGACCAGGACAATCCGGAGGATTGTATCCGACGGGAGACAGAAGAAGAAACCGGTTACCGCATCCACGACGTGAAAAAGATATACGAAGCGTATATGTCGCCGGGCTCGGTTACTGAGATTCTTCACTTTTTTATCGGCGAATATGATGAGGATCAAAAAGTAAATGAGGGTGGTGGTGTCGACGAAGAGGAAATGATCGATGTGCTGGAAATGAGTTTCTCCGAGGCCTTGTCGATGGTTGATAGCGGAAAAATCAAAGATGCCAAAACAATCATGTTACTTCAGCATCTTCGACTCCGACGAATAATGTAATCCATTACTTCTTTACCAGCACCTGCAAAGTAGATCGTGAAGACTGCTCAAGTAAAACACCGGGCATGGTTCTGTATTTATTAAAAGTACTTTCGTCGTAATTCTTAACAGTGATCAGCGTAAGGCCTGTGTTATAAAACACTTCGAAATGGTCGTGTAACTTGCGAATAAGCTGGCCAAGCTTGTCTTCCCTGAAATCGACACAAAATGAAAATGAAATTGCGGAGTTCTGCATCACGTTGATACGGATGTTCAATTCCGAAAGAATATTGAAGATCATGCTCATCTGGTCCTCGGTTACAAATGTGTAATCAGTTACCTTGCACGAAACAAGACACTGATTTTCTTTGAATACGATCAATGGCGGAAGCTTGTCTACTTTGCACTCATAGATCTTGGTTCCAGGAGCAGATGGCTCATAGAAATTCTTCACGTAAAGCGGAATATTTTTTACCGCGAGAGGCTTAATTGTTTTCGGATGAATGACGGAAGCGCCGTAGTATGTCATCTCGGCGGCTTCTTTAAAGGGGAGTTCATTGAAAACAATTGCTGCATCAGGTACTTTTTTTGGATCGGCGTTCATTACGCCCGGAACATCTTTCCAAATTGTTACGGATTCAGCGTCCAGGATTGACGCGAAAATCCCCGCCGTAAAATCTGACCCGTCTCTGCCAAGCGTTGTTGTAAGCCCGTCCGGCGAACGCCCGATGAAACCCTGCGTAAGCACGATCTGATTTCGTTCAAGCTTAAGCTTGATAAAATCCATGTTCATCCGCGTTTTCTTCCAATCAACTTTTCCCTCGCGGAAGGTATTGTCAGTTGTGATGTATTCCCGTGCATCAACCCACTCAGCGTCAATCCCCTGATCGTTGATATAATGATGAACGATCAATGTCGAAATGATCTCGCCTTGCGACACCACCTGATCATATAATTCATCTGCGGAGCGTTTCTTTTTCAACTGGCCTTCAATTGTTTTAAAGACTTCTTCGGCTGATTTCCAGATTTCGTGATCTTTTGAAAACAGTTCACGCATGATTTTGTGATGATACTCTTTCAACGCATCCAGTTCACTCGCGAAAGAATTTCCGTTCATTGAGAGGCTCAATATTTTTTCAAGGGCATTGGTGGTTTTGCCCATGGCCGAAACAACAACGATTAAAGCTTGATTAGGGTAGTTTTGTAGAATCGCCGCTACATTTCTCACTCCTGCGGCGTCTTTTACTGAAGCCCCGCCAAATTTAAAAACCTTCATTTTGGATTGTTCTAAAACGTTTGCACTGTAACTTTACAACCTGATAATTTTATGCTAATTTCAATGATTACCTCAAACTCACCAAGTATCGAATCCTCACGAATTGCTCACTCCATCGGAACTGCACTTGACAGGTTTATTAAGAATAACCAGAATCAGTTTTTGTACGCCAGCGGCGAACTATCGCAGCTTTTGCGCGACATCGCTTTGGCGTCGAAGGTAGTAAACCGCGAAGTTAATAAAGCAGGGCTTATCGATATTATGGGAGCCATGGGATCGACCAACACGGGTGGCGATCAGCAGCAAAAACTTGACGTTCTGGCAAACATTCGTTTTACGAGAGCACTTGCGAAAGGCGGAGAGGTTGCGGCACTTATTTCCGAGGAGTCAGAAACTTTTGTTGACCTTAATAATGACGGCAAGTACATTATCGCCATCGATCCGCTTGATGGATCTTCGAATATTGACGTCAACGTGTCTATAGGCACAATTTTCTCAGTCTACAGGAGAAAAAGTCCGGCAGGAATGCCGATCCAGGATGAGGATATTCTGCAAAAAGGAACTGAGCAGGTGGCAGCCGGATACATTTTGTATGGATCATCCACCATGCTCGTATATACTACCGGACATGGCGTGAATGGCTTTACATACGAGCCGACACTCGGTGAATATTTCCTTTCACATCCGCAGATGCAAACGCCGGAAAGTGGAAAGATCTTCTCTGTAAATGAAGGATCTGCCAATTCTTTCGAGAAGCCGGTAAAGGCGTACATTGATTATTGCAAAGAGAAAAATTACACAGCGCGTTACATTGGATCGTTGGTTGCAGATTATCACCGCAACATGTTAAAAGGCGGAATCTACATCTATCCAGCCACAGCTAAAGATAAAAACGGGAAGCTGCGCTTAATGTACGAGTGCAATGCCCTTGCGTACATTTCAGAACAATCCGGTGGTCTTGCTACTGATGGAAAAGGAAACCGAATTATGGAAATTCAGCCCACGGGTCTGCATCAGCGTACGCCGTTCTTTGTTGGCTCAAAAGAAATGGTCGAGAAGGCCGAAGCCTTCAATAGCTAATTTATTTAGATGCGTCAGCTTCTTCCGATGAATCTTCGTCGGAAGAGGCGCCTTCGCCTGTGATAATTTCGGGCGCATGCTTCAGCAGGATCTCGTACCACTTCACCAGTTTTTTAATATCAGAAGTGTAAACGCGGGTTTCATCAAATTCAGGAAGAACTGATTTTAAAAAGGCCTTAAGTTCTGACGAATCTGAATTCGCGTCAATGCCAGTGTCTTCTTTATACTCTTTGTAGATTTTTTTCAGAACGTCCTCGAGCGCAACTGTTCCTTCTTTTGTTGTCGTATAGATTGAGATCTCATGCAGCAATGAAAGCTTGGATGAAGTGTTAGCAACCAGCTTGGATTTAGCTTCGTCCAACGATTCGAGAATAACGCCCGATTTTGTCGGTGCTACAATTTTGAAAAGTCCTCCTTTACCGGCGATGGTCGCGATTTCTGATAATTTCATGATCCTGGTTTGGGCGACAAACTAAATGAAATTAAGTGGCATCTGCCAACGCATTTTCGATAAATAACAGCACTTCGTCACGGCCGGTTTTCTCCGTTGCAGATGTGATAATCATGGCGGGCAATTCCGACCATGTTTGTTTCAAGGTCGACTGGTAAACTGCAATGTTTTTGTTGAGCTGGTTTCTGGTGAGCTTATCCGCTTTTGTAAACGCCAGACACAGGGGTATCTCCTTCGATCCGCACCACTGAATAAACTCGAGGTCAATTTTTTGTGGTTCAAGCCGCATGTCAAGCAGAATAAACAGACAATACAGATTTTCACGTTTAAGAATGTACTGCTCGATCATTTTTCCGAAGCCCTCGCGTTTATCGCGACTTATTTTCGCGTAGCCATATCCCGGAAGATCGACGAGATACCACGTCTGGTTGATCAGAAAGTGATTGATGGTTTGGGTTTTGCCAGGCGTTCCGGATGTCTTCGCAAGATTCTTTCTGCCTGTCAGCATATTGATCAGTGATGACTTGCCTACATTCGATCGACCGATGAACGCGAATTCTGGTTTATCTGGTTGAGGCGCCTTCTCGACCTTATCGTGACTTGAAATGAATTCCGCGTGTTTTATTTCCATGCTGCCCTTAAAGTAAAGATTGAAGCGCAAATTACTAAGATTGTAACCATCGAGTAGCTAAACATGGTTACATTGGCTTTATATCTCGGTTTTTTTATATATTGCTAGTGATTTTTTGTTATACCTTAATACAAATTTTTTAAGCGATGCCCAGTATCCGTAGTGTACTGATTTTTTCCGCTTTAGTGATTTTAGCCCTGTCCCCCTCTTATGCCCAAACAGACAGAGCACTTGCGGACGAGTATTTAACCAATGCTCAGCTTATCATGGAGGCTACCAAGGCGTATGATGACGCGCGGGACAACTACGTTATGGCAGCCGAAGCCGACACGACTTACGAAAAAGCCAATTTTGAGGCTGGTCATATTTACCTGATAACAATCAATAAGCAACAAGCTGTAAAATACCTGCTCCGCGTTTACCGCGAAGACCCCGAATACAAATTCGACCTCGAATACATGATCGGGAAGGCTTATCAATATGGAATGGAATGGGATAAAGCGATTGAATTTTATAATCGCTATAAAGAAAAACTAGCCAAGAAGCCGAATTACCAGGGCAAAGATAAGACGCCGCTTTCAATGGTTGAACGAAGTCTTCATGAATGTGCGAATGGTAAAGCGTACACAGCTAATCCCCGTGACCATTCGATCCTAAACATAGGGGACGAAATCAACTCAGCGTATGATGACTATGGCCCTGTGTTGAACGAAGCGGGAACTGAAATTGTATTCACGACACGCCGCAAAGACGGTAACATGAATGAAAACGTGTTCGATGATAACAAGCCATGGGAAGATGTTTTCATTGCTCAGAAAGAAGGCGGTAAATGGTCGTATGCGACGAACATTGGCGCCCCGATAAATACACCTACACACAACTCGAATACAGCACTTTCGGCCGATGGTAAGATCCTTTTCCTTTATACGGATGACGGAGCCGGCGATATCCTCCAATCGGATCTGCAGGCCGATGGCACATGGAGCGTACCCGAAGCTCTTCCCGGCGTTATCAATTCGAGCTACAGCGAAAAATCGGTGTCTATCTCGAAAGATGAATCAACGCTTTACTTTTCCAGTAATCGACCTGGTGGGTTCGGAGGACTCGATATCTACAGAGCAACCAAGAACTCAAACGGCGAATGGAGCTCGGTGAAAAATCTTGGTCCGAAGATCAATACTGAATACGATGAGGATGGACCGTTCATTGACTACGATGGTGTTACATTATTCTTTAGTAGCCGTGGACATGAAGGCATGGGGGGCTATGATATTTTTAAAAGTATTTATACACCTGATGATAATAAATGGAGCGAGCCGGAAAATCTCGGCTATCCGATCAATACACCTGATGAAGACATTTATTTCATTGCTGCACCGGATGGCAAAACAGCCTATTATTCGTCTTTGAAAGAGGAAGGAATGGGATATCAGGATATCTACGTTATTACAATTCCCGAAGGGATTAAAAATACGGATCTGACACCGGTTGAGCCGGTGGTGGCGAAAAAGGATACTGCAACCACAACCATTGCTGACGTACCTAATGATCAGGTAAAAAAGGATACGGTTGTAGCCGAAGTCCCGGTTGAAACAAATAATACAGAGAACGTCGTAAAAACACCCGTTGATGAGCCGAAGAAAATCGTACCATTGACCTACATTGTTAAAGTGGTCGATGAAAACAATACGCCGCTGAGTGCGAAAGTGAAGATGGTAGGCGCGAAGGACAACGTGATCGTCAAGTCGACGCAGGAGAACAATGTCACTGAATTTTCGGTGACGTCGGATGCCGCGAAAGATTATCGCTTATCTGCGGAGTTGGATGGATACGTATTCTACAACCAGAATGTAAAAATCCCGGGTGCAGGAACCGAACCCAAAAGCTTAAGCCAAACGGTGATCTTGAAGAAGATCGCTGTGAACGTGACCTCAGTCCTTCGTAATATTTATTTCGATTTTAATAGGGCAACATTCAAAACTGAATCTTATGCTGAGCTGAACAAACTCGAAAACATGCTGAGGCAAAATAGCTCAATGAAGATCGAGATTGGTGGTCATACCGATGGCGTCGGATCGGCGAATTACAATAAGCTGCTGTCGCAGAAGAGAGCAGAAGCTGTGAAGGATTATCTGATCGAGAAGGGTATTGACGCACGACGGGTAAAGGCCGTTGGATATGGGAAGTCACGTCCACTTGCCAGCAACGACGACGAAGATGAAGGGCGCGAGCTTAACCGACGTGTTGAGTTTAAGATCCTCTCCAAATAACGACTGAACTCATTTCCACCGGAATCCTCTAAAAATCCCTAACTTCGCCCGGTTTTATAGACAGCCGGAAATGCCAGTATTACCTTATAAAGAAGACTCATCTGGAAAGAAGCAGCAGGTTGCGCGCATGTTTGACAACATCAGCCACCGCTACGATTTTCTTAATCATTTCCTAAGTCTCGGCATCGACAAAGGGTGGAGAAAAAAAGCAATAAAGACCCTGAGCGCACTCAAGCCAAAAGTAATGCTGGACGTAGCGACCGGTACCGGCGATTTTGCCATTCAGGCGATGTCGTTAAAGCCCACGAAAATAGTCGGTGTGGATATCTCCGAAGGAATGCTTGAAGTAGGCAGGAAGAAAATCAAACAAAAAGGATTAAGCGATGTAATTGAACTTAGACCTGGCGATTCTGAAAATCTTGGCTTTGAAGAAAATAAGTTCGATGCTGTGACCGTTGCATTTGGAGTGCGAAACTTTGAAAACCTTGAGAAGGGATTGTCGGAGATCAGGCGGGTGCTGAAGTCGGACGGAATGCTTGTGGTTCTAGAATTTTCCATGCCGAGGGGCTTTCCATTCAGGCAGGTTTATAATTTTTATTTTAAGGCCATTTTGCCTAAACTAGGCAAGTTGATCAGTAAAGATAACGCAGCCTATACTTATCTTCCTGAATCAGTTCAGTCGTTCCCCGATGGCGAAGCGTTTGAAATCATCCTTAAGAAAGTAGGATTTAAAGAAACAACATGCAGACCTCTCACATTTGGCGTCAGTTCCATCTATACGGCAAGAAAATAGTTCTTTCATGTTTGATCGTGACCGTTTTGGGAGGTACTGCAATCGGTCAGAAACAAAGGTGGGTAGAAAAGAACAATCCGAACTACGATGACCGAAAACTTACTTATGGTTTCCTGATTGGGCTCCATACCACCGCATACAAGATCAGGTATTCTGACGCATTTGTTACGCCACAATTTGATACGTTGTTTTCGGTAGAGCCCGGATCGAACGCGGGTTTTTCGCTTGGCTTTATTGTTAATTATAAGCTCGGCGATTTTTTTGATCTGCGCCTTACGCCGAAAGTAGCCTTCTACGAACATTCACTCACCTATAAATACACCGACGATCAGGCCCCGTACGAGGAACGCGTCGAGACAACGATGGTTGAATTTCCTTTGTTACTGAAATACAAATCAGAACGCCGTGGAAACATCCGCATGTATATGATTGGTGGCGTTAAGCCAGCAATCGAAGCTTCTGGTAAAAAGAAAGAGGAGAACGTGACGAACTCACTTGAGGTTACTGGTGGCAATCTCAGTCTGGATTTTGGTTTTGGTTTCGATCTGTATTATCCGTTGTTTAAGTTTTCTCCTGAGATCAGGTTTTCAAAAGGGCTCGTCGATATTCTCGATAACAAAGTTAATCCGTTAGGTCAGCCACTCGACCGTATCAGCACAAATACCATCTCCGTTTATTTCCTATTTCAATAATGACAAAAAGAACAGCTTTTATCACGGGCGCCACGTCTGGTATCGGTGAGGCTACTGCTCGTTTACTCGCTATTAGTAATTTTAGAATCATCATATGCGGCCGGCGTCAGGACCGGCTAGCTAAACTTCAACAAGAATTAAGCACGCACACTGAGGTGATTACGCTTTGTTTTGACGTTGCGGATCTCGAGGCCGTCAAAAGTAGCATCGATTCACTGCCAGAAGAGTGGCGAAAGATTGATGTGCTGATCAATAATGCAGGCAATGCGCACGGACTAGATCCGATTCAATCAGGCAGCGTTGAAGATTGGGATGCGATGATTGATATCAACGTGAAAGGACTTCTGTACGTGTCGAGGTTGATAATTCCAAAGATGGTTCAATCGAATGCCGGTCACATTATCAACATTGGTTCGATCGCTGGCAAAGAAGTGTATACAAATGGAAATGTTTACTGCGCAAGCAAGTTCGCGGTGGATGCGTTGACGAAAGGCATGCGTTTGGATCTTAATCCTTATGGTATTAAAGTAACTGCAATCAATCCCGGGATGGTTGATACTGAATTTTCGCCAGTCAGATTCAAGGGTGACATTGATCGTGCTGCATCTGTTTACAAAGGACTACAGCCTCTGAAAGCTGAAGATGTCGCTGATGTGATCCTTCATGTGTTGTCAGCGCCTGCTCACGTTATGCTGGCTGAGATCACGATTTTCCCGACAGCGCAGGCAAGCGCGACATTGGTGAAGCGGAGCTAGATCAATGTGAGAAGGGTGCGCTGGTCGATGTCGTGGGCTCCATCAAATTCGGTTTTCATGATCTCAATCGCGAGTTTTTCCCGCAAAATTTCCATTTCGGTAAAACGCGCATCAGAAAGAAAAGGGTCTTGTTTTCCGTAAACGAGCCGGACCTCTTTGTTTCGAAGTAAATCACCGCCATTTTGAAAATCCATGTCGGGTGGAAATATACCAGACCATAGGATAAGTCGTTCGAAATCTACTTTACCAGAAAGTGCCCAGCGTGTGGCTGTTGCCGAGCCTTGGGAAAAACCAAGTATTGTAACCGGAATCTTACCAACGACTTCTTGCTGGTATATTGACGTGAGGTATTCAATGTAATTATCGATATCCATGAGTCGGTTTTCTTTTGTCATCCATGTCGCCCCGACGCGATCATTTTTGCGACCACCTTCCTGAATGTTTTCCAGGTAGAATCGCGACAAGCCTTCAGGCGCAATCACGCAGACGCCGGTTTCTGCAAGCACAGAAAACTTGCGAATGAAGTACTGCGCCAGTTGGCCGTAACCATGAAGCACGAACCAAATCGCGCGCGTATCTTTTGTTATTTCGCTGGTCTGGTAATAGCGCGCCTTAAACTGAAATGAAATATTCTTTTCCATGATGAGTGATGAAAATAAAAAAGGCTTCCGCGGAAGCCTTTTCAAATATCTGGTATCGAAGATTATCTCTTAAATCCAAGAGCGCTTCCGCCACAGTATGAGGTTGAGCCATCGAAGCTGTACTGGATGTAATAGATGCCAGTGGTCGCACAAGGGTAAGCAATGGCAGAAATGAACTGACCATTCACTTTGCTGCTCGCTACTTTATTGCGGTTCGAGTCAAAAAGGCTGACAACAATTCCGTCTGTGTTCTGGCCAGGTGCGCAGATGTTGATCATGTACTGCGTTCCTTTTGTGAATACGTATGAGTACTCAACAACATCCTTAGCGCCTTTTTCAATTTTGTAACTTTTCAGGAAGTTAAAGCCTTGCGCTAACTTCGGAATGCACTGTGAACTTAGCGCATCTGCGTTACATTGTCCTGCTACTTCCACTGCTGTGAGAACGAAAACCGCTAGAACAATGATGATTGACTTTTTCATGGGCTCTATGTTTCTTAACTGATTATCTTGGTTCTAATATTCTGTGTCTTTGCAGCAATGCTGTTAATATCCTCTGGTGTAATATTAATCGTGCTGGTGCTGTTGTCCTTAATTACCATTACGCCGTCAACAATCTCAAACGTCGACTCCTTATAAGTGTAGGTAATATTGACCTTGTCAAACGCATCCTTCAGTCCTTGCATCTCTTCCAATAATGATGCCATGTTCTGGTCGGTATCTTTATAGAAGGAAAGCAGGAGCATGATGTTTTCAAAAATGATTTTCTGCTCGCCGATTGTTTCCTGAAGCTGTTTATTTTCAGGATTGGCCTTTGAAACTTCGCAGACAATATGGAGTGCTTCGAGCCATCCGCCAGTCAGTAATAATACGCTTAGGTTTTCGCGGCTTTGCGTTTGTAGATAATGGTTGATAGCATTAAAATTCTGCGTTGTGATCAGTAAAAGACTATCAAGGTTTTTGCTGTTTGTAGCTAGTCTTCCGATCGTTTCGATGTCGAAGAACTGTCCGATGTTAAGTCCGTCTGCAAGTTCCTTGATAGAAGCCATGTAGCGTACGCCGTCCTGGTTTTGCTCGTAGATGTTTGTATATCCCAAGTCTGTCCCGTATACGCCCAGGTTTAGCGCCTTCTTATAATTGCTATTGTATTTAGAAAGATTGTCAGGGGAGTTGAGGTAGCCCTCATTGTATTTGCGACCAGATTCTTTCAGAAGCACCGAAATCTCCAGGGGACTGGGAATTTGCTGCAGCACACCTCCAATGAGCTCTTTTGAGATGCTCGGCTCCGCTACCTGCGTGGTATCGATTCCTGCCAGGATATCCTGCTCAACAGTTTTGCTTCCTGAACTGCATCCTGTTAACAGGGCCAGAATCAAGCCTGCAGTGAAAATTCTCATATCTATAAAATTATAGGTTTACAAATTTAAAAATTCAGTATTGCCAGCCAAAGACTTTATTTTGCTATTTCTTTACAGGCACCGCTACTTTCTGGAGTTTTACCTTACCAGGAACTTTATCGAACAGGTTTACGAGCTTCCTTAACCATTCGCGGTAAAGCGTAAAATACAGTATCCCGGTCATAATCCAAATTACAAGCACATTAAACCAGTAGGTATCAATCAATATTCCGAAAAAATTCTTCTTTGGAGCGAAGAAATGGGTGCGGTAATCCAATAAATGTGCAGGACGGGGATCGAGGAATATCGGGTTGATCTGCTGATATAATCTGCCATTGAATTCGAGAATTCTTTCCTTGACAGACACATTGGTAACAAGATCAGCCAGACTTTCATTGTAGTATCGGTTCTTAAATTCGTTCACGCTATAACTATCTTCTGTCACGCTCTCTTTTTCGAAGATGAGTTTCTCTTTGGCGGCAACTGCCTTGTTGTAAGCTTCCTGGTAGAATTTGCGAAGACCATCCAGATAGCTCTCAAGCTTTTGATTGAAGTCCGCGTTGAAGCTCGCAAGCGTCCACGGTGTTGTAATCTTCAGTTCATTGAGGCCGCGGGTATAGTATTTCTCCTCCGATAACGCAGTCTGGATTATGCCCAGATCGGCGCTCATTCTTGCCCGGACTGAGTCATCTTTCGATTCAATGTTATCGCTGATGAATTTTCTTTTCTTAGTGAGTTCATCAACCAGGAATGACGAAATAAAATCTGATTGTGCTTCGACTTTATCAAAACCGTAGTAGGGCTGCTGAAATGTATTATTCATGTACTGATGAACAGCCATGGCTTCGTAAGCCCACCGCGAAGCCATCATGTCAGCCAGGATCGGAACTTTACCCTTGGTGCTGATGGCATCATTTAGTTTATCGAAAGTGAAAAGCAACCCGCTCAGGATCATCTGCGGGATCAGCAGCAGCGGGATCATCACATAAACCGTCACAGCGGAATTAAAGGCGGAGGAGATATTCAATCCCAAGACATTCGCAAGACAAGAAGTTGTAAAGAGAACGAACCAGAACGGTAATAACATGCTCCATTCGATTTCAAGGATCACATGCCCGACAATAACAAAAGTAAACGTTTGTATCGCCGACATCACGAACAGAATCACAACCTTCGACGTGAGGTAGCTGTTCCAGCTGAGATTCAAAAAGGATTCTCGTTTGAGGATCTTTCGATCCCGGATAATTTCTTCAGCACTTACCGTGAGCCCCATGAAGAGCGCAACAATAATGCTCATCAACATGAATGCTGGGAAGTTATCATTAAAGCGGAAAAGATATTCCTGGCCGCCCGGCGCGCTTCTGTACTTAATGATGAAAGCGAGAATAAGCGCAAGCACAGGAGCCTCAAGTAAATTGATGAGCAGGTATTGCTTGTTGCTCAACTTCGCAAGTGTATCACGTACGGTAAAGATCACCGTTTGCTTTAGCTTGCTTGGCAGGAACAATGACTGCGGAGGCTGCTCCTTTAGGTCGTCTACCCGACTGATGCGGAATCTTTCCTTGTAGAGATCGTACCACTGTGGGGGTGTGATCTTTCTTTTATTCGTCGGTTGGCCGTATTCGTCAACAACCTTGGCTTCGATGATATTAAAGATCTGTTCCGGATTGACGTTACCACAAGTCTCACATTGACCGCGGTTAGCGTCTACCTGTAACGTGGATTTCTTGAAGTATGTAACGGCTTCAACCGGGTGGCCGTAATATGCCGGATAACCACCAGTATCCATGATGATCATCTTGTCAAACATCTTGTAGATGTCAGAAGATGGCTGGTGAATAACAACGTAGATGAGCTTACCCTTCAGCGATAATTCTTTCAGTAAGTCGATTACGTTCTCTGAATCTCTCGATGACAGTCCTGACGTAGGTTCATCTAAAAATAGTATCGCCGGTTCCCGAATCAGTTCGAGCGCAATGTTGAGTCGCTTACGCTGGCCACCGGAGATTGTTTTCTCCAGCGCGTTACCGACGCGAAGATCCTTGCGTTGATCCAGGCCAAGATTCTCCAGAACCTCCATCACACGCTGGTGTAATTGTTCCTCAGTAAAGGTTGCGAAGCAAAGTTTGGCGTTGTAATAAAGGTTTTCGTATACGGTCAGCTCTTCAATCAAAAGATCATCCTGGGAAACGTATCCGATGACACCGTGTATTTTATCTTTCTGTGTGTGAATATCAAAACCATTGATGAGGATCTGGCCTTTTGTCGGCTTCACCAAACCTGCGAGTACATTCAGCAACGTGGTTTTTCCCGCGCCGCTTGCTCCCATGATACCAATAAGTTTTCCTGGTCCTTCCGAGATGTGAACATTACGAAGCCCGATAGCACCATTCGGGAATTTCAGTTCATCGATGGTTGCGTTGAATGAAAGCTTAGCTATCTTCAGTTCTTCATTGAAGTTAGCGACTAAATCGCTGTAGTAAAGCGCGTCGCCACCCTGTGTCTTGATTGTGCTTCCGTGCGAAAAAAGGTACACGTGGTTTGGCTCCATTGTAAAGCCGTTAAGCACATTTAGCTCAACACCAAGGTATTTTGTGAAGTACATTTCAACACTTCGCACCCGCATAAAGGCCAGGTTGCCTTCGATGTGACCATGAACGTGCTTAAAGCTTTTATTGGCCGGATCAGTTTCGTCGGAGTTGACGATCAGCACATCCGGGAAACGGAAATTATTCGGATCCTGCGATCCAACGAACTTTTCTATCAGGTTGTATTCTTCCTGAACGATGTTAAACACAGTAGATACCGTGTTAATGATTTCCCTCCGTTGGGGAGTGAAATTGCTATCGGAAGCGACAAGCTCAAGCAGCTTGATCAACACAACAACCTTCTGCTTTTGGGTAAGCGTTTTATTGATCTTTTTACAGATCCCAAGCGTCTTTACAGAGTCTTTTACTGATGTAAGACGTGATTTCCCCTCTTCCTCTTCTTTGCCATAGCCCGAAAACTGGTCGTACAGGTCGAGATATTCCTGTACAGAGTCTTTATCTAACTCTGTTTGAAAAAAACGAATAACAAACTGCCTTTCTACCTCGGTAACTCCGCCATCCTGTTTGGTAATGATGGCAAAAAGCTGGGTCAAAGCTTTGAGTATTTCCTCACTCATAATCTCAACTGGTTGGGCTTAAAGTAATCGATAAAGATAGAAAAAAAATATCGGTTACCCGTCAATCAGCTACCCATGTAAGGAAAACTAATTTTGACGAATAACCGACAATAAGCCCCCGGGTGGAAGGCCTAATAAGTTCTGAATTCGAACGGTATTTCGACCAGCTCAGAAAACTCCTGGCCGGCTTCTTCCATGTCTTCATCATCTTCGTGGAAATACCAAAGGATTTTCATGCCCTTAATATCTTCCAGTGAAGACAGTACATCCAGGATAAGTTTTGAAGACGCCGTATTAAAATATTCAAGCTTAAAAACAAATTCGGTGGTGGGATTTGCATCGCCACTATAGCTCTCGATCCACTCCAGCACTGGTCTGTAAAACTCAGCTGAATCTTCAGGCAGTGAACGACCAGAAATTTCAAAGATTCCGTTTTTCTTATCGAGGATGATCTTTGGTGTGTCTTCGGTGCCTTCGAGATTTAAAATTTCCATATGGTATACTCGTTTTGTGTTCTTAAAGATTAGACTACTAAAATTAAACTTCGCGCGGAACGTTGACCTTCAGACAGAAAAAGCAATAGTCACTGTTCATATCCGGAAATACAAAATGAAGTTTCTCACCGGACTTCCGGGCCATGTCAACGAATCCAAGGCCTGCGCCACCCTTATCAGAGATCGTTGTGTTTTTAATGATCTCTTTGTAAAGATCTTTTAGTCCGTCTTTGTCAAGGCCGTTTATAAGTTCAAGTTTTTCTTTTAATGGCGGAATGTTGGACTTCCTGATCGGGTTGCCCGACATGATGGTATAACGATCATCTTCCCTGCCAATCAAAAATATCGCCGCATGACTGTGGGTTGCACCGTCAATGAGTTCGTCACTGTGTTTTACGATGTTTTGTAAAGACTCCACCATTACGTTGAACACCTTTCGCTTGATGCTTGAATCTTCGCCGGAAGAGTCAATGTTTCGCTCAGCCATCGCAAGAATTGATTTGGTCGTCTCCTGAGTAAAATCACCCTGGTATACCAGAATCAATTTCTGTGACATCATGGTGCGGTGCAGGTCATAGATAAAGTTCATGCGCTAAGGGATTACGTTA
>DASPJN010000133.1:0-9905 GCA_035628595.1 Chryseosolibacter sp. | reverse complement strand
TGGTGATTGCTAACTGCCATAGTTACTCTATATATATAGTGTCGATCTTTTTCATCGATGCCTTAATAATACGAATCGCTTTCGGGGAATTCAAAGCTGCGTTCCCCAGTGTCCGTCATTTCGCTGATGAATTCACACCGTCAACCGGTCAGTAGATACCGTTCGGGTGTTGAGTAGACACCGTCAACTGTTGAGTAGATACCATTCAGGTGTTGAGTAGACATCGTCAACTGTTGAGGTGATAGCCGGAAAGTGTGCAGCGATTACGTTCAGTCGTTCGGCGAATGCATTCACAGCTTTTATATCGATGATGAAGTTATTTCTTCCTTATAAAGTGAGGCCCGCTAGTCCTGGCGTTACGTGTCATAAAATATTTTCACATTTCTTATAAGAGTAAGCAACAATTGGCATAGACATTGCGTTATAAAAAGTGGAGGCCCACATAAAAAACTAAACAACGTGGGACAAACAAAATGGCTACAATAGCTAAAACCGTAGGATCCTTTGACAAGGTCTTAGCATCCTGCACAACAATCGGTGCACAGTATCAACCGAATGTCGCTGAACTTTCGCATGCCGCCCTGAGTCAGCTACAAGTACGTGCACAGCAATCGTTAGGGGCGGTAACCGCGACCCGCATCGCATACCGGATGGCCGTCAATGACCGCTCGGACAGCTTTGCAGGTATTTCCAAACTTGCATCACGTGTGGTTAACATGATGAGCGTGTATGCAAGAGAGTCGGCGTCACACCTCGAAGATGCAGACCGCATCAAGAAGATGCTTTACTCGCCGCGAAGAAGTCAGACATCCGCCCTCAACAGCGAAGGCGTAACCGGGGCAACGAAGCGTTCTTCGGGTAGGCTGAGTTATGATCAGCGGATCGAGACATTCAGTAATCTTGTTAAGCTGGCGGAAAAGTTACCAAACTATCTTCCGGTCGAACCCGAGATGACGTTGAAAGGCCTGAAGCAGAAGCTTGCCGAGTTGCGTGCCAAGTCGGACGCGGTAATCCGCGCGAAGGCTGCATTCAAAAAAGCAATGCTTGCGAGAAACCAGGTGCTTTTCGGCAAAGATGGAATCATTGAGATCACCAAAGCTGTTAAACATTATATTGTCGCAGCTTTCGGACATGGAAGTGATGAGTCGAGCCAGATGGCGGTAGTGTAACCAAAAAACAAATGCTATGAAACGAGGTGAGTGCTAGAACCTCCGGTTGATGAAATCGGAGGTTTTTTTATGTATTTACCTGGATCCACGAATCATCTTTCAGTTTATCCAATGACCCATCCAACCTTTTATCGTAATATTGCGTTATAAGAATATATGGGGATTACAAAATCAGAACTATTTAAGAAAAGGCAGAACCGCCTGGCAATTCTGGCGAAAGCATTTGATCATCCTGCGCGCGTAGCCATCCTCGAATATCTTTTGTCGAACAGAACATGTATTACAAACGATCTTGTGAACGAACTGCCTTTGTCACAGTCGACTATCTCACAACATCTGAAAGAACTAAAACAGATCGGAATCATCAAAGGAGAAGTAGAAGGACCCAAACTGAATTACTGTATTGATGAGCAAGTTTGGGAAGATGCGCGTGAAAGTTTTGAAAGCTTCTTTGCGAGGTATGTTCCTAAAAATTGCTGTTAGATTTTTTTTGACTCACGTTAACGTAATATTACGATAATATAATGACTACTATTAAGAATGATAATTCAGTCCTGCTTTCGCTGCTGCCAACCATCACCAAACTTGCATCGGCGTTCAATGATATTCCCGCATACCGGAAGGTGATACTTGATGAAGTGACGGAGTTTGTATCGCAGCAACGAGGAGTGAATCAGAAAGTCAACTTAAATTTCATTTGCACGCATAATTCACGAAGAAGCCACATTGCCCAAATATGGGCGCAAACAGCAGCCCGGTATTATGGAATAGCAAATGTGCATTGTTATTCCGGTGGAACAGAGGCTACGGCATTTAATCCACGTGCCGTAAAGGCAATGAAGGAATCAGGGTTCGACATTCAGATTTCTGAAGCTGGGTCGAATCCTGTTTACAGCGTGAAGTTTTCGAATGAGATGGATCCTCTGACCGTGTTCTCCAAAAAGTATGATGACGCATTTAATCCGAATAATGATTTCGCCGCCATCATGACGTGTTCGCATGCAGATGAAAATTGTCCACTCGTGTTAGGTGCGACCAAACGGATCGCGCTTACCTACAACGATCCGAAAGATTTTGACGGCACACCGCAGGAAGCCGAAAAATATACCGAGCGTGTTCACGAAATAGGACGGGAGATACTCTTCGCTTTTTCACAAGTGCGATGAAAAAATACTACGCGGAAATTTTAGGCACATTTGCTTTGGTGTTTTGCGGAACAGGGGCAATCGTCATTAACCAGGAATCTGCCGGAGTGGTTACGCATCCCGGGATTGCATTCACCTTTGGTCTTATAGTGATGGTGATGATCTACGCACTCGGTCCGATCTCCGGCGCGCATTTGAACCCTGCGGTTACAATTGCTTTCACGTTTGCAAAGCGATTTCCTCTAAAGGAAGTGTTTCCATATATCATGAGTCAGGCAATCGGGGCATTCATTGCATCGCTTACGCTACGATTCTTATTTTCTGAAAATGAATTTCTCGGCTCGACATTGCCTGCCGGAACTGGCCTTCAGTCATTTGTCCTGGAAATCATCCTCACGTTTTTTTTAATGCTTGTAATTATCAACGTGGCAACTGGTTCAAAAGAACAAGGGATGTTCGCAGGACTGGCTATTGGTAGCACAGTACTACTCGAAGCGATGTTTGCCGGGCCGATCTGCGGTGCATCAATGAACCCGATCAGGTCGATTGCTCCGGCGATTGTATCGGGTCATCTTGAACATTTATGGATTTATATCGCGGCTCCAATCATTGGCGCATCGTTGGCAGTTGTCGTGTGGCGTGCGATAAGAATAGAAATGCCGGCACATGAAGTATGATGTGATCGTAATTGGTGGCGGACAAAGCGGCCTCGCCATCGGCTATTACCTTCGGCGCACCAATTTGTCTTATATCATTTTTGACAATCAGAAGCAGGAAGGAGGCGCGTGGCTTCATAGCTGGAAGTCGTTGCGTCTTTTTTCTCCGGCACAGTGGAGTTCATTACCTGGAATGATCATGACCGGCGGCAATAATTATTACCCCTCGAGAGACGAGACTATCGAATATTTGAAATTATATGAGCAAAAATACAATCTGAATGTCAAACGAACTGTCGAGGTTTTCGACGTGAGTAAAGTCGATAGTCAATTTCATCTTCAAACTTCCGATGGACGAATGATTGCACGAGCAGTAGTAAGCGCGACAGGTTCATTTAATCATCCTTTCGTTCCTGCGTTCAAGGACATGGAAGTTTTTAAAGGAAGGATGATTCATTCCAGTCAGTATCAATCTCCATCAGAATTTCAAAATAAAAGAGTGGCTATTGTTGGTGAAGGAAACTCGGGCGCACAGATCCTAGCGGAAGTTTCTTTGGCCGCGGATACAATCTGGATCACGCAGAAAGAACCACGATTTCTTCCCGACCATATTGACGGACGATTTCTTTTTGACGCGGCAACACAAATGTATGAAGCGCAGAAGGCTGGTAAGCAATACAAGCCGCCATCGTTAGGCGATATCGTGATGGTTGACGCGGTGAAAGATGCGCGTTTGCGAAGTGTATTTCACAGTGTAAGGCCTTTCGATTATTTCAAGGAAGATTCGTTGGTATGGGCGGACGGCCATCACGAAAAAGTGGACGTTGTTATTTTCTGCACTGGTTTTAAACCTGCGTTGAGTCATCTAAACGATTTGAACATTATAAACAAAGATGGTCGAGTTGAAACGGATGGAACGCGGGCACAGCATGTTGAAGGACTTTGGCTCGTGGGCTACGGCAACTGGACAGGTTTTGCCTCCGCTACACTTATTGGTGTCGGCAGAAGTGCAAAGCAGACGGTTGAGGAGGTACTTCGTTTTTTTTCTATCAGGAACGAGTAAGCATTTAATCCATGTCAGAGTAAATGTGTGTATCCGGGGATGTGTAGATCACGCTGATGCGTATTATTTTTTTCGCTGTGAGTGCAGATACTGAGACTCAAAATCAGATGAATTGCAATCGCAAAGGATTGTGATAAATGTGCAAACAACGATTTAAAGCAAGGCACACCAAATGTTTCTGATTGGATAATCGACTGGAAAATATGTCGTAAATTATAGAGAGCATGGCAACCTGCCTTTTGAGCTTCATCTGTGCTCATTAAACTGGCCGGATAATTGCAAAAACCGACCGGCAATAACCAACTAAAAACCATCTAACATGAAAGGTTCGATTGTATTTCTATGCTGTCTGCTTTTTCTCGGCACAGCAAATGCGCAACAAAAACTGCCTGCAGCCTGGTCTGCGAAGTTCAAAAGTCCTGTTAACTGGCAACGCGTCCATTCGCTTGGATACCTGGTCGTCAGCACGAACGATGCACTCTACGGCGTTAACCCAACGGATGGAAAAGTGATCTGGGAGAATAAAAGTTTTCCGGCACTTGATCCTTCAATGTTCGCGGAAATTTCCGGAACCGAATTCGTTACTGTAGCCTATAAAGGCAGCGAAGATTCGAAGATTCCCATGCAAGCCATCATTGAAGTGGTAAATGGAAAAGTGTTGTTCGATTCACAAAAGGAAAGTATCGGCGTACTCAGTCGTCACGTTCTTCCATCTGCCGGCAAGCTTCTTGTCATTGGCGTGCGCCCGCAGGCCCTTGTGGCGTCATTGTTTATGTATGACATCGCAACAGGCAAACAGGTGTGGGCGAATGACAACCTGTTCAAGTCGGACGGCGAGGGAAAAGGTTTTATGGCGAAATTGCAGCAGCTGGGAGATGAGATGAGCAGTCTGCAGGCGCTGACAAGCGAACCGTATGAGCTGGACCAAAACAACTTGTTGCTGACCCATCCAAATTATGTGATGAGGATCAATTCATCGACTGGAGATGTGGTATGGAAGAACAAGATAGAACCATCTAAACACGGGCAGGTTTATTTTTCACCTTACCGGAAAGGAGTCGTTTACATCGGAACCGATATCGAATCAACAACAGGTTCGGGTTTTACAACGTCTTCCTCATCCGGCGCGCAGACCGGCCCGCAAAAATTTTACTACAATTTATATTACGCGTTTAATGTAAACACAGGTTCGCCCGTGTGGAAAAAACCGGCAAAGGAAACGGACTTGCTGAACCAGGTGATCCCGCATGAAAAAGGATTGATCATTTGCCCGCGCTCCACGCAGAAACCAACCATTAACCTGGTGGATTATGAAACAGGTGAAACAATGTGGGGGAAAAAAGGAAAGGGAATAAAAGCTGAAGGCAGTGTTGTAAGCTATATCGAGACAGACAAAGGTATACTGATTACAACTGCGTTTGATAATGCGTGGAACAACAAGGCGGAAGAATATTACCTGAACATTCTCGATCCTGCAACCGGTACATTGAAGTATGCTAAATCGGTGAAACTAAAAGGTGATCTTGTTAAATCAGAGATGACACCAAAGGGATTACTCTTTACAACTACCAAAGAGATAAACATTCTTGATACCAATACAGGAAACCTTGTCTGGGAGAATTCAATTGAAGCTGGAAACCCTTTCAATAATGATCAGGCACGTCCTTTCCCTGTCGGCGATAATGGCGCAGGTAAGTTGTTTATTTATTCACCTAAAACGAAAGGCGTATTCGAAGTCGATAAGCAAGCAGGGACAGCGAAACAACTAACGACAACGAAGCTGGAATTTGAAGGGAAGGAGATACCGGGATCGATTGATGCAGGCAAGGGTGATATTATTTTAATGTCGGAACAAAATATTGTGAAACTCGGAATCGATGGCTCAGTGAAGTATCAAAAGTACTACGCTGCACCGCGTGAACCTGCACTGGTAAGGGCACTGCTGGCGGCGGAGGCGGTAAGAGGTGCATATATAGGCGCAGCTGCCGGTGTTTATTCCGCAGCATTTGAGCAGGGTGCACAACAGACAACCGACCCAACGGGCAAGGCTATGGGACAGGAATTTTCAAAAGGCCTTGGTAATTTGAGTAATCAGGCATTCGCATATTCGAGCAGTGCGATGAAGCAATTCAGCGCGCGTTATAAAGCGTCGCGATCAACGCCCGGGTTTATGATGATGATGACGAAAAATGAAAAGAAAGGGAATCAATTGATCCAGGTGAGCAAAGAAAGCGGGGATGTCTTGAAAGCGATCGATATCAAAAATGATAAAGAACCCGAGTACGAAGTAGACCAGATCTACAACTATATTTACTACAGACTGACTCCTTCAGAGATTGTATGTTACAAGCTTGATTAGTAATCGGATTATTCAAAAGGCATCCATTGGTTGATCAATGGATGTTTTTTTTTGCTGTGATCTTCAACCTTGACACATTAATGCCGGTATTCCGGAATCAGATTTGACTAGTTGACACCAAGCTGTTGTTCCTTCAGGAAACTTGTGAATAGCTTAATCACCGGATCGCTCTTCTTTTGATCCAATGTGGCGATGTACCATGTCCGATAGAAGCCCTTCTTGCCTATCGGTATAAGCCTGATCGATTTATTATCACGGATGAATGGCTTGACCAGCCATCGGGATAATACTGCGAGGCCCATTCCTGCTTTTACAAGTTCGACACGCGCCTCTGTCAATTGCATCTTTGTGACTTTCCCTACCTGCACTCCCTTCGGTATGAGAACATTCTGCGCAAAGTAATCGCTGGCAAGATCTTCTTTGTAGATGATATAACGCTGATCAGTAAAGTCAGCAGGAAAGATTATCTGCTTGGCTGCTAACGGATGTTTCGCGGGCACGAGCACTACCTGCTCATCATCAAACAACTTTTCGAATTTGATCCCATTTGTCGCCTTGAGCTGATTGGTAACTGCCAGATCGATCTGACCTTTCAGCAAAAATTCGATAGGGCTGCTCATGGCCTCCGTCACAATATCAATCTCTGTCGTAGGTATCATGCTTTGAAACTTTTGCATAAGTGTTGGAAGCCAGTGGTAACACGTGTAGCACTGCGTGGTGATCCGCAGCTGTTGACTGGCGTTTTGGTTAGGCTTGATCTCCTGTTCCAGCGAGTCCATCTTTAACAACACATCGCGGCCGACCTCGAGCATTCTTCTTCCCTGAGGTGTGAGTACCATTGATTTGTTAACGCGTAAGAACAGGCTTATGCCGAGACGGCTTTCAATCTCCTTCAATTGGTGACTGAGTGAAGGCTGGGTAAGAAACAGCTTTTGCGATGCCTTCGTCATACTACCTGTTTCCGCGATTGCCCGGACCAGCTCCAGATGTTTTATCTCAATCATAGGAATTTTGCATCGTTTTGATAAAAATAATTCATTTTCCTTATGGACGGTTTAAAGGTAGCTTTAATTATCAACTAATGCTTCTCCGTCATGATCAACCTT
Source organism: Chryseosolibacter sp. (assembly GCA_035628595.1). Taxonomy (GTDB): domain Bacteria; phylum Bacteroidota; class Bacteroidia; order Cytophagales; family Cyclobacteriaceae; genus Chryseosolibacter. Next base: position 2,407 of record DASPJN010000133.1, on the reverse strand, counting down.
TTGTTTAAATCATCAGTTCGCATTATCAGAAAACAATTGACGCTGTCTGTTGTGAAGATTGCCGGCCTTGCCATTGGTATGGCTACCTTTTTAATCACTGCGCTTTATTGTCTGCACGAATGGAGTTTTGATAAACAGCATCCGGGCTGGGAAAATGTTTATCGCTACGTCCACCGCGTCAAGTCACAGGATGAGTTGCAAAGCTTTGCCTTCACAGCTGCCACTACGGGGCCTGCGTTGAAGGAGCGTTATTCCGAAGTTGTAGATTTCACACGGATATTTAAGATCGAAGTCAGTTTGAAACGCAAGGATTCGGATGTGGGTTTTGCAGAGAAAAAGTTTGCGTTTGCTGACGCTAATTTCCTTGAGTTCTTTTCGTTCCCGATTATTCATGGTCATCATCCTGCAATATTAAGCGAACCTTATCACGTGATCCTCACGCCCGCCAGTGCCGAAAAGTATTTTGGTGATTCCGATCCTGTTGGCAAGACATTGCTACTCAACGGAGCAATTGAATTGGTTGTTCAGGAGGTATTTGAATCAAACTTTTCAAGAACCCACATGGATTTTGATTTCGTTGCGTCCTTCGCAACGCTCGAGGCGATCAAAAACCATCCGGTTGTTTCAAAACAAATTCCAGCTTCGCTCAATCTCGACCACAAAGGATTCAACGCGTTTTATACCTATTTGCGTCTTACCAGTCCTGCCGCAAGTGTAACCTTGATGGAAAAATTGCCTTCATACATAGAGGAGTTCCGGGGAAAAGGAAGGTCTGAGCGTTTGAAGCCAACACTACAGCGTTTAGCATCAATTCATCTGCATTCAGACATGCTGTATGAGATTGACAAGAATAGTTCTGAGACAATCGTGTTCGTCTACATGCTTGTCGGTATTTTAATTCTTGTCGTCGCGATCATTAACTACATTAACATCAGTACAGCCGAGTTTTTGATTCGCGCAAAAAATGTTGGTTTGAAAAAAGTTCTCGGTATCACCCGGGGTTCACTCCTCCTTGGCCATTTGTTAGAGACAATGACCATATGCGCGTTCGCGATGTTGCTGGCCGGCGCGCTGACGGTTATTCTTATCGTGCCTTTTAATGCTGTCATGCACACCACACTTAGTTTTTTTACCCCTGAAACAATTTTGCCATTTCTGACAGTATACATCTCGACGGTTCTTTTGACTGAGTTGTTGCCGGCGTTTCAGATTTTGCGTCAGGATGCATTAATCGCTTTTCGCGGAGATCAAAAGACCGGCAGATCCTCGCTATATCTAAGAAACTCGCTCGTTTTTCTTCAGATGATGGTATCCTTTGTGCTGTTAGCCATTGCACTTTTAGTAGTTCGCCAAACTGACTATCTGCTTCAAAAAGATACAGGTTTTGACACGGAACAGATCATGGTTGTGAATACTGCAGGCATGGGCCCTGACGAACGGCTTGCATTCAGAGACAACCTGAAAGCCAATGAAGCTATCGAAAATGTTTCGATGTGCTCTGTTCCCCCTGGTGAATCGCTTTTTACATTCGGTCTTACGTTACCTGGTGCCAGCGGTGACGAAGACCGGCGAATTACATTCTATCACATGTTCGTTGACGAGAACCTTTTGCAAACACTGGGGGTAGACATCGGCAAAGGAAGATTTTTTCAGTCTGACATTGCAGCGGATTCACTCAACTCCCTTGTTGTAAACCAGGCTGCCGCAGATATCATTCACGATAGCCTGATGAACCGTCAAATCGAGATCCCGAATATTTATTCTGGAAAACCTTCCAGAAAAATGATCGTGGGAGTTATTGGTGACTTTCATTTCGCATCGTTTCATACAGCGGTCGAACCGCTTGTGCTTGAATATAATCCGCGCTACGCGCGTTACTTGCTTGTGCGCTTCCAACCAGATGATGTGAACACTGTGATAGAAAATCTCGGTCGCACGTGGAAAGATTACGCGCCACTGCTTCCGTTAAACTATTATTTCATGGATGACAACTTCGCGCAATACTACGCGGCGGAGCAACGTACCAAACAGGTGGTTATGATCGTGTCCTGGCTGGCCGTGATTTTAACTGCGATGGGTATTTTCGGTACGTCCTTGTTTCTGGTTCAACAACGTACGAAGGAAATCGGAATACGAAAATTACTCGGTTCGGCAACGACTGAATTATTCACAGTATTATTTCGCACTATCTTTTTGATTTTCATTGTTGCATGTTGTGTTGGTATTCCATTGTCAATTTGGATCGGGGAGAAATGGCTTAACGCGTATCCTTATCGTACTGACTTTTCTATGAACATTTTGGTTGCTGCGTTTGCAATCATGCTCGCGGTAATCCTGTTAACCGTGAGTACGTACATTGTTCGGATTATGCGCGTACAACCGGCGCAGGTGTTGAAGAATCAATGAG
>DASPJN010000132.1:0-64527 GCA_035628595.1 Chryseosolibacter sp. | reverse complement strand
GTGAATCGAAACTGTTGTCAGCCTCTCCCCTTACCTTTATCGCGATTTCTTTACCTCTGTGATAAATCTGGAAGTTTTTCGGGTTTACATTCCCTGGAAAGCCTGCCGCCTGTAGCAAAGAATCCGTCAAACGGTAAAAGCCATCCCTGCCAACAGGGATTTTCGCATAAGGTTGTCCTTGTGCGATCCAGTGATTCGCAGACTGTGCGACAATTATGCCTGCCGGGAGTAGAATAAAGGCGAAAAAAATAACGAAACGCTTCATCCAATGTCAAAGGTACTTGTTTCAGGATGAATCCTGAGCAATTAAGGATCGTCCTTTAATACATGCGCACCTGCAATAGGTAAGTTTTTCTGATTACTAAGAATAAAGAACCGCTCCAGAGACGCTTTCAACTGGTCAATTCTGAACAAAGACATGTACACGGTTGTACAAATTCCGTTGCATCGATGCCAGTAATTTGGCAGGCATTGAGTCCACCAACAAAATTTTACGCCTGATTATCAGCGCGTTATGATGTCAGGCCGGGAAAACTTCAATTAAGTACTATGTAACGCATAGTACTTGCGTATAAGCAGTCAGGTATAAAACGGAAGTATGAATTTTGAAAACACACAGGTGCAGATGAGAAAGGGCATTTTGGAATACTGCATCCTTCATATTATTTCGCGAGGTGAAGTTTACGCCTCCGATATGTTGGATGAATTGACGGCAGCGAAGATGATTGTCGTTGAAGGTACCCTTTACCCCCTTCTGACACGTCTTAAGAATGCAGGGTTACTGGAATATAAGTGGATCGAATCCAAATCCGGACCGCCGAGAAAATATTATAAACTCACTGACAAAGGAAGTAAGTTTCTTGGTAAGCTCACGGAAACGTGGGACGAACTTGTTCATTCAACTCAAATGATCACCTCAAAAGCTAACACACAATTCAACGCGACCCTGTAAGCAATATGAAAAAGAATATCAGTATAAACATCAGCGGAATCATCTTCCATATCGAGGAAGAAGGATATGAAACGCTAAAGAAATACCTGGATTCGATCAATAGATACTTTTCGTCTTTTGAAGACAGCAGTGAAATCCTTGCTGACATCGAAAGCAGAATTGCCGAAATATTTCTTTCCAAACTGAATGAAGATAAGCAGGTAATCACTGCCGAAGACGTTAACGCGCTCGTCGCCACCATGGGAAGCGTCAATGATTTCAGGGCTGCTGAAGACCAAAACAACGAAAGTGATCCTTTGGAGGAAGGTAAAACACAAACGAACTCAGGTAACACCAATAAGTTTAATCCGCCTTACACTCCGCCAAAAAGATTGCTACGTGATCAAAAAAGGAAGATCCTCGGTGGTGTGTGCTCGGGTCTCGGAAATTACCTGAATGTTGACGCGTTGTGGATTCGCTTGCTTTTTGCACTTCTCACCTTTGCTTACGGACTTCCGATCCTTGTTTATGCAATCATGTGGATACTCATTCCGGGATCTTATGATCTTGATGAACCCGTCGTTTCTAAAAAAATGTTTCGTGATCCAGAACGTAAGGTAATCGGCGGTGTATCATCGGGTGTTGCAGCCTACCTCGGTGTTGACATCGTTGGCATGCGAATCATTTTCGTGTTGTTAACCTTTGCAGGTGGATTTGGATTGTTCCTTTACATTGTTCTCTGGATGATCCTTCCGGAAGCGAGAACGTTGACGGATAAAATGCAGATGCAGGGTGAAGCAGTGACCTTGTCCAACATCGAATCCACCTTAAAAAAAAACCAATCTGAGCAACCAGTCGCTGAAGAAACGGTCATAACAAAAATCCTGCTCTTCCCTTTCCGATTGCTCGGAATGATTCTCCAGGGGCTCGCGCAGATTTTACGTCCCCTCGTGGAAGTGATCAGGGTAGCAATTGGCGTGCTGGTATCATTTCTTGGCGTCAGCCTTATGTTCAGCATTATGGTCACTGCCGGAATTTTGTTCGGCATCTTCTCGTCATCTGCATTCTCATTGCCGTGGATGGCGGAATACAATGAAGCAAGCGTTCCAGTAGACGCCTTTTTGCGTGCGTTTCCCGGATGGACTGCCGTTGCAGCGTTCTTTGTTGCGTTGATACCATGCATTTATATCATTCTTCTTGGCGTATCGATCATTGCGAAGCGAATTGTTTTCAACGCAACAGTTGGATGGGCGCTTTTTGTCGTGCTGTTTATCAACATCGCTGTATTATCTGTCGGAATTCCGAAACTGGTTTTTGCTTTCAAAGAAGAAGCCGACTTCCGGATTGAAAACACTTACAAAGTGAACGGAAAAACAGCTGTGCTGACAATCAATCAATCGGGGATGGATGATTACGATGCGGTGAACCTTGATTTGCAAGGACATGACGAACCTCATTTCAAGCTTGTGCAGACATTTGAAGCGCAGGGCAGCAGCCGCGCAAAAGCAATTGAGAATGCCAAGATGGTTGAATACAATGTTGATGTTCAGGATTCAGTTTTCCGCTTCGACAGCAACCTGAAATTCAAAGATGATGCAATCTTCCGAGCACAGCGTTTAAAAATGAAGTTGTTTATCCCGTACGATTTTCCGTTCACTATGGATGAAGAAATGAGCCGCTTTATTGATCAGTATGTTGATTCAAGATACCTGGAAGGTGAAACGTGGGCGCTAACAAGAGAAAGTGGCCTCACGTGCGTTACCTGTCCGCAGGAAGAAAACAACTACACAGACCTTCGCGACTTCGATGAAGTTGAAATAAAGGGAAAGTTTGATGTGCGCATCGTAACCGGCCACAATTACAACGTAAAAGTAAATGGTTCCGAAAGGGCGAAAAACCGATACGATGTTACACGCGAAGGCGAAACGCTGATCGTTGAATACAATGCGGATGAATTTAAGGTCGATCTGAAAAATCTGAATGTTGACGAAGTTGAGCTCGTCATTACAATGCCGACCCTGGAAAGAGTGGAAGCGGTTGGTGTCGGAACAATCAAGTTGGATGAGATCAGCAGCGACGATCTTGAAATTGACCTCCGTGGGCCAATCACCGTTCGCGGAGAAATCAATGCACACAACCTCGACATCAATCTCTCAGGAAGTGCGGAGGCCGATCTGAAAGGCAACGCAAATAATATGAACGCCCGCGTCGAGCTGGCCTCTAAACTCAGGGCCTATAACTTTGAGGTTGTAAATGCCTTTGTCGAAACATCTGGCGCCTCAACTGCCAAGGTATTTGTGACACAACAGCTGGAAATGGAACAGGGCCCTGCCAGCAAGATTGAATATCGCGGCAACGCCAACATTATAAGACGCGACTAAACTTAACCCAATAAAAACCAACCCAATGCTAATGCTGATTCTTTTCCTGCTGATGTGCCTGCTAATTCTAATTTTCTAGGCACTAAACGCTCCGGAACGCTGACAAGGCTTCCGGGGCTTTTTTTGATATTTTTTTTAAGTTCCACGCAACCTCCTGTTCGAAAGCTGCATCTTCATTGCAGATTTAAATGGACTTCAAAATTTTCCGGGCCAAAGAAGAAGAACTGCTTAAAGGGTGCCTGCGGCGTGATCGCGCGGCTCAGCAACACCTTTTTGACCGCTATTCTTCAAAAATGTTCGGTATTTGCTACCGGTACGTAAAAAATCCGATGGAGGCGGAAGATATCCTTGTAACCGCCTTTACTAAAATTTTCGAAAGGATCGACCAGTTCAAAGGCGAAGGAAGCTTCGAAGGCTGGATTCGCAGGATCATGGTAAACGAATCGCTTACGCATCTGCGAAAATCACGAACGATGTACGTAGAAACAGATCTCGAACAGGCCGACCGCGAACCTAACTACGAGGCCCTGAGTGACCACCTGGAAGCCGAAGACCTGATGAATCTGATCCAGCAACTTCCCGCTGGATACAGAGTGGTTTTTAACATGTATGCCATTGACGGCTATTCGCATAAGGAAATAGCCGAACACTTAGGCATCAGCGAGAATACTTCTAAATCCCAGCTGTCACGTGCACGTGTTTTTCTCCAGAAGCTACTTGCGCAACACAACTGGACAGACAAACAAAACATTCAAAATGATGAGTCAGCAACCTGATAAATTGTTTCGAGACAAGCTTTCCGACTTTCGAAAGCCGCTCTCAACCAACGCGTGGATGCGCGTTGAACAACAACTTGACAAAAAAACGAATAAGGCAACGTGGTTGAAGATCGCAGCAGCAGTTTTACTTGTGGTTGCCAGTACGTTTGTAATCATATCATCGCGTGACCTGATAAACGCTGAAAGTGCGAAACAAATAAGTGAGCGCAATAAGGAAATCAGCCGAAATAAAAACGGCGAATCCGCGAAAGAAGCCATACCAAATCAAAATTTCCCCGCGGTTGATTCGGTGAAAATCGGCGAGAAGGAAACAAAACAGGAAACGGTCACAGCGCCGCGAAATCACAAGAAAGAAACGGTCAAACAACCAATAAAACCCTCAAAGAAAGTAACGAATCTGAATAATGGTCATGCATTTGAGCATCCACCACTGGCTGAAACCAAAATGGTAAAAGAGGATTCCGCCGTCATTATGGAAATTCCAGAAGACATCAGTACAAATGCATTAGCGAACAATAGTGAAACAAATACTGCACAGGGGCTAAAGCTTGTTTACAACGCCGGCGATGTCAATGAAAAATATCTCGATAAAAAATCTTTGGCTGATGCAACCGATGAAAAGAAAAAAGAATCTACGTTGAAAAAGGTTTTGGATAAAGCTTACGATCTAAAAAACAACCAGGATCCTATTGGCAATCTGAGACAAATGAAAAATGAAATTCTCGCGATGAATTTTAAATCAGAAAAACAACGTAATCAAAATAGGTAATCTTTTATGAAATTCGCCATCATTATCGTGCTCACTGTTATATTTTCCTCACAACTTGCACAGGCACAAAAGACCGACACCGTAGTCGTTCCGCTTGCACGGACAAGCCAAATCATTTTTACCATCAGTGACTACAAAGATCTTGAAACATTACGACACTATAACTTCCAGGCGTTGTTTGACGATGTGTTAAAAAGACTTTCAGCGTCTGATACAACACTCCGCGCAGACACTACGCCGGTCGCGAGTAGTGAAAATGAAGAATGGAATGAACCCTCTCAGGAAGAAGCGGAGGAAGACGAAGACTGGGATGAAAAAGTGTCGTCGTACACCAGTCGTCGTACATGGCAAACAGTCAACGTAGATCTCGGTACCAATAATCTTTTTTCGGGAGACCAGTTTGTCGATGATTCGAAGGTCTATGCAGTACGTCCCTGGGGATCATGGTATGTGGGCATCAACTCAGTTCACAGATCTCGTCTGGCGAAAAAGTTTTTCATAGAGTGGAACTGGGGTGTAAGCTGGTATAATTTCAAGTTTGAAAACGACGATGTGGTCATCACAACTTCAGAAACAGGCGTAGACTTCTCGAGGTCCGATGCTGATGTAGATTATGTGAAAAGCAAACTCACCGCTACATACATTAATACCTCGCTTGTACCGATCCTTGATTTTGGAGACCGCACAGTGAAACCACGCGTATGGGATGGCTACGGTACTGAATTTCGCATCGGCATCGGCCCTTACGTTGGATATCGTTTGGCAAGCAAGTCGAAACTTGTATTCGAAGAAGACGGTGAGCGGGAAAAAGAAAAAGACCGTGACAGATTTTACCTCAATAATCTCCGGTATGGTGTACGATTGCAATGGGGTTTCCGGTCAACAGACTTTTTTGTCAATTACGATTTAAACGAAATGTTCCAGGAGAAAAAGGGTCCCCATGTCAATGCAGTAAGCTTCGGCATTATCTTCTAACGGACTGGCTGCTGGAAATATGAAAGACATCCGCGCGATGTCTTTTTTGTTTACAAATGGTCCTTGCGATAGTAAATCATCTCTCTTTCATCACCCCGAAGCTTCAATTCCGCCGCGACCCGTGGACCGTGCGGCCACAGTGCAGCTGCAATTGTCATGTGAAAAAGAAACCCGTACAGGTAATTATTATCAAGGGTGAAGAAAAACCCAACTGCCAAAATCAGGCATGCAATCGTTAACAGCGAATAACGAACGATTGTTAACTGAAAATATTTCTGAAGTTTCGCTCTTAGGCCTTGTCCTTTACGAGCTGATTTAATTTTTTTAATACTGAAAACAACTGCGATAAGCCACAAGCACGCAACGGACACGATAACATACGCACGGATCTGTGTAACCGCAAAGCTGTCTGTATTGGCCTCGGGTGTGAGCACGTATAGCATGACAAAGGACATGATCGGTGCGATAAGCAGCAACAGCAGCCTGCTAAAGAGCTTATAGAAGTATTCATTGATGGTGATGAACTCCATGTTTCAAAGTTAGAGTAAGTCCGACACGAATGTTTTCCTACTTGTGAATAATTTTGTATATTTTTGAATATGACCGAAGCTATAGTGAATTTATCCCGGAAAGAACAGGTGATCAGAAAGGCCGCAGAGCTTTTCAAGGACAAAGGATATGCGGCAGCTTCGATGCGTGACCTGGCACATCTGCTTGGAATAGAAGCTGCAAGCTTGTACTCGCATATCAAATCCAAAGAAGAGATACTGCGAAGTCTTTGTTTCGACATGGCTGCAGAATTCAGAAAATCACTGGAGGATGTGGAGAGACAAAGCGTTTCAGCGAGCGAAAAACTTCGAATGGGAATCATCGGTCATATCGAAGTGATGGCGAAAGACCTTACGGCCTCTGCTGTGTTTATGAATGAGCATCGTCACCTGAGCCAGCCTTACCTGCGCGACTTTCTCTTATTGCGCATCAATTATATCAACCGCTTCAAAACCATTATTGAAGAGGGCGTCGCAAGCGGCGAATTCAAAAATACAATTGACCGGAAACTTGCCGTAATGACACTGTTTTCATCACTTAACTGGATGCCGATGTGGTACGACCCGTCTGGCGGCATCATTGAGCCGGTAGAGCTCGGTGTTCAACTCGCTGATATGCTGGTAAATGGTCTCAAACAAAATTCAAAATAAGGCTGGTTCACTACTAACAAGTGTTTGGTTTTCTTTATCTTTGGAATCGTTTTCCAACGAATCTGGTTTACTATTTAAACGCAAGCACATATGTACGGTGGCGGTAATACATTTGAAGGAATCAAGACAGACAGCGTAGCGCTCGAAGACCCGGAAAAATTAGCGGCATTTGAAGCCCGCATCGACCGGGGTGAGAAAATTGAACCAACAGATTGGATGCCGCAGCTGTATCGTAAGCAACTCGTGCGGATGATTGAGCAGCACGCGCACAGTGAAATCATTGGCGCGCTACCAGAAGGTACCTGGATTACCAGGGCCCCAGGATTTCGCAGAAAGCTTGCACTAATGGCGAAGGTTCAGGACGAAGTAGGTCATGCGCAGTTATTATACAGCGCCGCTGAAACGCTTGGCAAGACCCGCGAGCAAATGATCACCGATCTCATTAACGGCAAATCAAAATACTCTAACATATTTAACTATCCTGCTTTCACCTGGGCAGATTCTTGTTTCATCTCCTGGCTCGTTGACGCCGGTGCAATCGTAAACCAACTTGCGAATGCGAAGGGAAGCTACGGGCCTTACTGCAGAGCGCTTGAGCGCATCTGCGCGGAGGAATCTTTCCACCTCAAGTATGGACATCACTGCGTGATCTACCTTGCCACAGGTACCCAGAAGCAACGCGATATGTTTCAGGAAGCGCTTAACAGATGGTGGCCACCAATGATGCACTTTTTCGGCCCCGCAGATAAAATTTCAGCACACACCGAGGTGCTGATGAAGTGGAAAGTGAAGATGGCAACAAACGATGACATGCGGAATCAGTTCCTTGACATGTACGTTCCTAAGATTTGGGAACTTGGATTCACGATCCCTGATCCAGCGTTGTCAAAGGACGCTGAAACGGGGCGGTGGACTTATACTGAACCGGATTGGGAAGAATTTAAGAGAGTAATAAACGGCGACGGCCCATGCAACAAAGAACGCCTCGAAGTTCGCCGTGTAGCGGAAGAGCGCGGCCGCTGGGTACGCAACGCTCTTTCGAGCAATAAAATGAAGTATGTTACTCCACTTGCCTGATCAATTTCGTTGCATCAATGGACCGGCGAGTATCTGAATCTCCTTCCACATTACACAAAGGGCGTCGGCAGGTGTACCAAATGATAACTGCAGATATTGCATTGTACTGCTGTCCATGGGAAGGTCGTTGTTCAGCCACTTTAACACGTCATCCGCCAGTATCAGTAAGTCACTACTGTGATATTGCGGATGGTACCGCGATAATAAGTCAAGCGCCAAAAGAAATTCTATGTATTTCATATGCTAATATCGAATCAGGCATCGCGAAATACCCACATGAATATAACGAATTACTAAAGTGAACTCCTTAGATCCACGTGTAAAACGCCTACCAAAAATAGGCCAGCCAGGTCTCATCGAACCGAAAGTGCCACTCGACCAGTTTGGAACGTTTGAAGTTTTTGTACAACCAAAGGATGGAAAACCATTTCAGCATGAGGGTATCGTACACGCGCCTGATATCGAGATGGCGTACGTTTTGGCAAAAGAAACCTTCACAAGACGTTTCACCTGCACATCGCTTTATGTGACAGAGACTAGATCCGTATACGTTTCGCCGATGACCGAAGCCAGCGACAATGCTTACGATTTTATCGGCGACGACCAACATCGCGTCGGTGATGAGACTTCTTTCGAGATTTACCATCTGATGAGGCGGGGCAAACAACACCTTCATGCCGGAACGGTTATAGCAACATCGGCTGCTCAGGCTATGATCGAAGCCCGGAAAAGATTCCGTACAGACAAAACCGTATACAACGTTTGGGCTATTCGGAGTAGTGATATAAGGTTTACATCTGCAGAGGAAAGAGATCTTTGGATAACATTGCCGGAAAAAAAATTCAGAGATGCCGCCGACTACAAAGGTGGCGATAAACTGAAGAACTTTTTGGAAAAGAACCCAGCGTAACACCGATATGAACGAACTCGCAATAAAGGAACTATTATACAACATCGCAGATGACTTATTGATCCAGGGCCATCGAAATTCAGAGTGGACAGGCTTCGGCCCATTACTGGAAGAGGACATTGCATTTTCATCCATGGCCCAGGACAAGATCGGTCAAAGTCAGGCGCTTTATCAGATGCTCCATGAACTGGGAGAACAGGCTCCTGATACGGTAGCATTTACCCGCAACGCGAAGCAGTTTCACAACTGTGTGTTCGTAGAGCTGCCAAATGGCGAATATGACTTCAGCCTCACCAGGCATTTTTTGTTTGATACTGCTTTGGCAATCCGGTTTGACATGCTGACGCAATCTTCATTTACACCGCTTGCGCAACTAGCGATGAAAGTGAGGGGCGAATTAAAATATCATACGCTTCACGCGAACACGTGGATTAAAAAACTTGGAACAGCAACAGACGAAAGTATCCAGCGTCTTCAAAAATCACTCGATGCTGCAATGCCTTATGCGCTTGGCATTTTCGAAGAGTCGGCGCATGAACGCGACTTGATTAGTCAAAACGTTTTTCAGGGCGAAGCTATAGTCCGAACAAAGTGGGAAGCAGCTATTCGCGATGTGCTGTCGAAGACGCAACTGGTTCTTCCCGATCTTTCTAAAGTGAATGCGGTTATCGGCGGTCGTGTGGGTAAGCATAGCGAACATTTACAACCACTGCTGGATGAAATGTCAGAAGTATTCAACATCGACCCAACTGCGGAGTGGTAGCGTGACGAAATGGAGATCAATAAAGAACAAATATTGACGTGGCTTGAGGAAGTAAAAGATCCGGAAATACCAGTGCTTTCTCTGGTAGACCTCGGTGTGATCAATGAGGTCAGGATTGAAAACGACCATGTACAAATTGAAATGACACCGACGTTTGTCGGATGCCCTGCGCTGGATATGATGAAGATGGATATCGAGGAGACGCTCAGGAAAAACGGCATCGACAAAGTAACAATCAATGTCACGTTCAATAAACCATGGTCTTCCGATCTCATCTCGGAGAAAGGCAGACAGGCATTGAAACAATTCGGACTGGCTCCACCACCAAACGCAACGTTGTTCGACGACCTTGACATCCTTGAAAAAGCTATTTGCCCTCGCTGCAATTCCGATCAAACGGAACTACGCAGTACATTTGGCGCAACACTCTGCCGTTCCATCCATTACTGTAATAACTGCAAAGAAGCCTTTGAACAATTTAAACCCATATAATTGGCGTTGAATGGCGAGATGTACCATTTTCAACCTTTATAACTGAACAAAATTGTTTCTCTTCCGTTTTTGATCTTTAGGATGGGCTGTTCATTTCATATACAACGGATGGTTATCGTTTCAATGTTGCTGCTGACAGCTGCATTGTCTGCCTGTGACAAGCCCTCGCAACATGCTCATGATACCCACTTTACCAAAGCCGATTCACTCACAGAAACCTATCTTGCCTTGCAGGACTCCACGTTGCGAGCCTGGAACCTGATGATCAACGATGATAATAATAAGCTTGAAGCCATGCAGCATATTCTGCATGAATTGAAAGTTTCACGCGCTGTAAGTCCTGAGCAGATCACATCTTACAGTCACCAATTGAAATCGCTGAAGAGTTCACGGTTTACACAAAAAAACATGAGCAATGCCGATGTTGTTGAAGAGTATGATTTTGCGTCAGACAACCTGGTGCGGGAATTAATTACGCTGGCAGAATCACAACGTCAGTTTTCTTATAATTCAACGTTGCAACAAATTGTCAAACAACTTCGTACCTCAGAGCAAGGAGCAATGGATTATCGCCGGGATTATGACGCCATTGCATCACGATACAACAACTTCGTCGAAAGAAACGCACATTATTTGCGCGAATCATCGCCCGAGTTGAAACCATTGTTTAGAATGACGTCAGAGTAATCACCACCGTGATCCGCGTTTTTCACGCTTTCCCTTTCCTGATCCCGACGAACCATGTACATCCTTCCGCTTTGCATATTGATCGCGACTTGAACTCTTCTTCTTGTATGAACCTCCATCCGATCTCGACTCTGTTACTTCTATTCTGACGATCCTTCCTTTGTACTCAAATCCATGAAGATGTTCACGTACAACATCAGAGGCGTCCTTTTCAATTTCGAAGAATGAATACGCACCTTTGATATCAATTTTGCCAAGCTTTTCACGGCTTATGTTTGCACGGTCGCAAATCATTGACATTAACTTTCCGGCGTCGAGACCGTCCATTTTTCCGATGTTTATAAACAACCTGTCGCCCGTAACATAGCGTTGTGAATCGCGGTCAAACTTCTCACCACGATCAGATTTATTCAGGTCTGGTGCGTCGCGGTAGTAATCAAGAAAATGGTTGAACTCCAGCGAAGTAAAGCGCTTGATGATCTCTTCTTTACTCAGGTCTTTTAACTCATCATACACTGACGGAAGAAAATGTGTTATCTCACCTTCTATCAGATTCACCTCCCGAATACGGTGAACAATGTTCAATACGCGTCTCTCACATACTTCCACACCTGTCGGAACAAGTTTCTTTTCAAACGTCGTCTTCACCATCTTCTCGATCTGACGAATCTTACCGATCTCTTTTTTCGCAATTAAAGCAATGGAAACTCCGGTCTTGCCGGCACGAGCAGTTCTTCCGCTTCTATGTGTATAGAACTCAATTTCATCCGGCATGTTCATGTGGATGACGTGTGTGATGTTGTTCACATCAATTCCACGCGCAGCTACATCCGTTGCAACCAACACCTGCAGTGCTTTGCTTCTGAAATTCTTCATCACGCGATCACGCTGCTGCTGGGTAAGATCACCGTGCAGTGCATCAGCACTATAACCATCGCGAATGAGATGCTCTGCGATTCGTTGCGTGTCAACCTTAGTCCTGCAGAACACAACACCGAAAATATCAAGGTTGTAATCGAGGATACGTTTTAATGCGGCGTATCGATCTTTGTCATCAATCACCATATACTGGTGTTCGATATTCTGATTACCCTGGTTCTTCTCGCCGATCGTTAACTCTACCGGCTTATTCATATAAGTACTCGCAATAGCGCGAACCTCACGGGGCATTGTTGCCGAGAACAACCAAACATTTTTATCGTCAGATGTATGAGAAAGGATATGGTCGATATCTTCCTTAAATCCCATGTTCAGCATTTCATCCGCCTCGTCGAGAACAACGAAACGTATATCCTGCAGATTGATAACCTTGCGGGAAAGTAAATCCATCAGGCGACCTGGAGTTGCAACGATGATCTGCGCTCCTTTTTTAATTTTACGAATCTGATCCACGATGCTGGCGCCACCGTAAACAGCAACAATGTTGAGATCTTTGACGTTACGCGAATACTTCTCAAAGTCACTGGTGATCTGCATACAAAGTTCGCGCGTCGGTGCGAGCACAAGTGCTTGCGTTGATTTATCGAAGTCGTCAATAATGTCAATAAGAGGCAAGCCGAATGCGGCGGTTTTACCAGTGCCGGTCTGTGCGAGCGCAACAACGTCCTGGCTTCCTTTTAAAAGCAAGGGTATGGCCTGTTGTTGAACTGGTGTTGGATTTTCGAATCCCATCTTCTTAATGGATTCGAGGAGTTCCCCGGAAAGTCCCAGGGTTTCGAAAGATTGCATGAATTAGTGTGTAAATTGTGACTGCAAAGGTAGGTTAATTAATTGACAATGAATGAATCCGGACTAATTGCAGGAACAATCGTACCGGATTAGTAAATTAGGATGGCCTTTTTTGCATAAGAATATGAAACAGGTTTTTCAGAAAATTGGTTTCTTCACCGCGTTTATCATTCCATCTCTCGTAATCGCAGGATTTTATTTGGGAGGATACTGGAACTACCTCGCGATTATTTTCTCTTTTCTTATCATTCCTCTGATCGACCAATTTCTCGGCATTGACACTTCGAATGTTTCTCCAGACGAAGCAAAAGTGAAAGCAGAAGCATTTTTCTATCGCTTCGTGACCTATTGCTGGACTTATTTTCAACTCGCTTTCGTCATCTGGGGGTGCTATGTAGTAGCGACAGACAGGCTCACGCTTAATCCCGAATGGATCGGCTTCGTTGTGGGCTTTGCGCTTGTAACTGGTGGTATCGGCATCACTGTTGCGCACGAGTTGGGACATAAAAAAACCACGATTGAGCGCTTTTATAGCAAAACATTGCTCATGACGGTTTGTTACATGCACTTTTACATCGAACACAATCGAGGCCATCATGTCTATGTCGCAACGCCTCACGATCCGGCGACGGCAAAAAAACATGAGCATTTCTATTCGTTTTGGGTTCGTTCCGTTTTCGGTGGATACAAGCACGCATGGAGGCTTGAAACCGAACGTTTACAACGCAATAATAAACCTGTTATAACCTCAGACAATGAAATGATCAAATTCGCGATCTTGCCGTTGTTATTTTGTGCACTTCTAACGATAGCCATGAGCTATATTAATGGACAACCAGCATGGGAAGTACCAGTGTTCTTCTTTGGACAGAGCCTCCTCGCATTCACATTGCTTGAGTTAGTGAACTACGTTGAACATTATGGCATCATGCGAAAAGAAATATCACCGGGAAGATTTGAACGCGTGAATCCTGTTCACTCCTGGAATGCAAGTCACCTGCTCAGTAATTTCTTTTTATTCCAATTGCAGCGTCATTCCGACCATCATGCTAATGCCTACAAGCGTTACCAGATCCTGAATCATTATGATGAAAGTCCACAGCTACCTTTTGGATATCCAACGATGATCATTATAGCAACAATTCCGCCGCTCTGGTTCGCGCTCATGGATAAAAGGCTGGAGCAATGGAAAAGTATGTCATTGGCCGAATAGAAAAGCCACCGGTCTGGTGGCTTCATAGCAAGTCTTACAGCTTTTCTTATATGTTTTCCGAGCCGATCTTTGCAGAGTAATATTCGCGGTTCATACGGGCAATATTTGTCACGCTGATTCCCTTCGGACATTCTGCTTCACACGCAAGTGTGTTTGTACAAGATCCGAAACCTTCGGCATCCATCTGCGCAACCATGTTTTCAACACGGGCCTTACGTTCAGGTTGTCCTTGTGGCAAAAGTACAAGCTGCGATACTTTTGCACTGACGAAGAGCATTGCTGAAGCATTTTTACACGCGGCTACGCAGGCTCCACAGCCAATACAGGCAGCTGCATCAAACGCCTTGTCGGCTTCCAGTTTTGGAATGGCGATTTCATTAGCATCGGGCACGCCACCGGTATTCACTGAAATATATCCACCGGCTTGTTGAATTCTTTCGAAGGAAGTTCTATCGACAACGAGATCCTTGATGACCGGGAAAGCCTTCGCTCTCCATGGCTCAACTGTGATCGTCTCGCCATCTTTGAACGTGCGCATGTGAAGCTGGCAAGTGGTTGTTTGCAGCGGACCGTGCGGCTTACCGTTAATGTACATACTGCACATGCCGCAGATACCTTCACGGCAATCATGATCGAATGCGATTGGTTCCTCACCCTTCATCACAAGATCATTGTTCAGTACGTCGAACATCTCAAGGAAAGACATATCCGCCGAAACATGATCAAGCTGGTAAGTCTTGAATGCGCCTTTGCTGTTATTATCCTTTTGACGCCAAACCTTTAACGTGATCTTCATATTACTTATAGCTACGTTGAGTGAGTTTTACATTTTCAAATTTCAGGTCTTCCTTATGCAGAACCTCCGGTTTATTATCACCAGTGTATTCCCATGCTCCAACATAAGAAAACTGATCGTCCTTACGCAATGCTTCGCCGTCAGGAGTCTGTGATTCTTCGCGGAAGTGACCTCCACACGATTCAGAACGGTTGAGCGCATCATCAACCATCAATTCACCGAGTTCCATAAAATCCGCCACGCGTCCGGCTTTCTCAAGCTCCTGGTTTAGTTCATTTCCGCTACCAAGTACGTTGACGTTCTTCCAAAATTCTTCGCGAAGCTCCTGGATTCTCACTTTGGCTTTTTTCAAACCTTCTTCCGTGCGCGACATACCGCAGTAATCCCACATGGTCAAACCGAGTTCGCGGTGAAGCTGATCAACCGTTTTCTTTCCTTTGATGCTTAACAGTTGTGACAATCGACCCTGGACATTCGCGAGCGCTTCTTTGAACGCCGGATGATCCGTAGCTACTTTATCGCTCCAGCCAATGTTGGCGAGGTAATCGCCTATCGTAGCCGGAATAACAAAATAGCCATCAGCGAGACCTTGCATCAGCGCACTTGCCCCAAGACGGTTGGCGCCGTGATCTGAGAAGTTAGCCTCGCCAAGCGCGTACAGTCCGGGTACACTAGTCATCAGGTTGTAATCGACCCATAGTCCCCCCATCGTGTAGTGAACCGCCGGGTAGATCATCATCGGAACTTCATACGGGTTGTCGCCGGTGATCTGCTGATACATATCGAACAGGTTACCGTACTTTGCTTCAATTAACTTTTTCCCGTCGCGTTTGATAGCGTCAGCGAAATCAAGAAATACGGCAAGTCCAGATCCGACGCCTCTTCCTTCATCACACGCATATTTTGCATTGCGGGAAGCCACATCGCGCGGAACAAGGTTTCCGAACGATGGATATTTTCTTTCAAGGAAATAATCTCTGTCAGCCTCAGGGATACTCACCGCATCTTTTGCCTTCAATCCCGGCCGGGCAACCTTCGGAACCCATACACGTCCGTCATTGCGAAGCGACTCAGACATCAGCGTAAGCTTCGACTGGTGATCGCCGGAAACGGGAATACACGTTGGATGGATTTGTGTGAAGCATGGATTTGCAAACAACGCGCCTTTTTTGTGAGCGCGCCATGCAGCCGTTACGTTGGATCCTTTTGCGTTAGTCGACAGGAAGAATACGTTACCATATCCACCGGTACACAACAGGACAGCGTGTCCGGAATGCGCTTCTACTTTTCCGGTTACAAGGTCTCTGGTGATGATACCGCGCGCCTTTCCATCGGTAACAACAAGGTCAAGCATTTCTGTACGATTGTACATTTTCACTTTTCCTGCGGCAATCTGGCGATTAAGTGCACTGTATGCGCCAAGCAATAACTGCTGACCGGTTTGTCCACGTGCATAGAACGTACGCGAAACCTGCGCGCCACCAAACGAGCGGTTATCAAGCAATCCACCATACTCACGTGCAAATGGAACACCTTGCGCCACACACTGGTCGATAATATCAACACTGACTTCGGCCAGGCGATAAACATTTCCTTCTCGAGCGCGGTAGTCGCCACCTTTTATTGTATCATAAAACAAACGGTAAACACTATCGCCGTCGTTTCGGTAATTCTTCGCTGCGTTGATTCCACCTTGTGCGGCAATACTGTGCGCGCGTCTTGGCGAATCCTGGAAACAAAATGCTTTTACGTTATACCCCAACTCAGCCAATGAAGCAGCCGCAGATGCGCCGGCAAGACCGGTACCTACAACGATCACTTCATATTTTCTTTTGTTTGCCGGATTAACCAGCTTGAGATTAAACTTATGTTTCTCCCATTTTTCGGATATCGGTCCTTCAGGGATTTTTGAATCTAATTTCATATTCAGAATCTAGTTGAGGTACATCATGATTGGAATGAGCGCAAAAAGCGCAGGCACAATGATTGCGAATGCCACGCCCACGAATTTTATCACGCCGTTATACTTGATGTGATTTAACCCAAGTGTTTGAAATGCACTGCCAAATCCGTGATAGAGGTGGAATGCCAAGACGATCATACTCACAACGTATACCGCTACATACCAGATATTCGAGTAAGCAAAATCCACAACTGCAAACAGGTCTTTGTAATCTGTGCCCTCGTAGTTTCTGGTCGCGATTCCGCCCCAGTGCATTTCATACCAGAATCCACGCAAGTGAATCACTAAGAAAATAAGGATCAGTGTTCCGAGAATTCCCATGTTACGGGAAGCCAACGTTGAAGGATTGTTCTTTACCGCGTAACCGACGCCTCCTCTGGCACTTGAATTAGCCCGTGTGAGCATAATTGCAACGATCACATGTAAAAGGATCAAAGCATAGTTAACGTAAGAGATAACTTTAATAAGCGGGTTGCTTGTCATGAAATGTGCATAGACATTAAATGCCTGGCCTTCATCATTATGAAGAAGCTGCAGATTACCTGCCAGGTGAACAACCAAAAAAAGAATGAGAAAAAGACCCGTCAGAGCCATCAGCAATTTTCTCCCGATGCTACTGGAGAAAAAGTTGGTAAACCAATTCATATTAAGTGTGTCTCGTGAAGTTTAGGAGTGCGCCAAAAATACTTCCCGAGCATTTACCAAACAACGATGTTCTCTATTTTAAAAAGTTCTAAATAAGAACTGATTTATAATAACTGACAGGCTGAAAACAAGAAGATGATGACACCAATTGCTACCAACATTACAAACAAAAACCACTCTCTCTTGATGATCGAAATGATTTTTTCAAACAGGGCTTTCATACGCGACTAGGGTTTCGTAATCTACCTTATTCAATAATCAGACCTTTTTTGTATAGTAATTGATTATCAAATAGTTAAAATATGTCCTGCGATATAACCATGTAAGAAACTCGTAATAAATTGTAATAAAATCTCAATTTGGGATTATAACGGAACCTTCCTGACGCGGCCTAATATTAGAATTACGGTTAACTTTACCGGTTCAACCACCACTCATTCATGTATTTAATCTTCGATACGGAGACCACCGGTCTTCCGCATAATAAGACTGCTCCCATTACTGACCTGGATAACTGGCCGCGCGTAGTTCAGCTTGCATGGCAATTGCACGACAACCAAGGCAAGCTGTTATCACAGAAGAGCTTCATTATTAAACCTGATGGATTTGATATCCCATACAAGGCAGAGCAGGTTCACGGCATATCAACGCGCCGCGCACTCGAAGAAGGACATGACTTCAATATCGTTCTTAAAGCTTTTGTCGGCGATCTGACGAGAACCAATCTTCTTGTTGGACATAACATTGAATTCGATATTAGCATTCTTGGCGCCGAATTCATCCGCCATCAACTTGATCCGGACCTGATTGCGAGACCTGAAAAAATTGACACAGGAATTGTCTCAACTGACTTTTGTAAGATCGCCGGTGGCATTGGCGGAAGATTGAAAATGCCACGCCTCGTTGAACTTCATGAAAAGCTTTTTGGAAAAGATTTCGGCGATGCACACGACGCGGCATACGATGTAGACGCAACGGCGAAATGTTTCTTTGGGTTGATATCAAAACAAGTTGTCAAGCCTTTTGACGATACGATTATTACAGATATCATTTACGAAGCGCCAAACCTCGAAGCGGCGAATTTTACAAAGCGGGAGAAAAAGAAAGCTGCCACCTATCAAAGTAACGAAGACGCGCAGCTGTTGGCTGACAAACCATTCTTCCATCTTCATGTTCATTCACAGTTTTCAGTATTGAATGCAACTCCGGACATAAAAACGCTGGTTGCAAAAGCAAAGTCGCTTAACATGAAAGCAATTGCGCTGACCGATCTGGGAAACATGTACGGCGCTTTCAAATTTGTAAAGGAAGCGCTTTCGCAGGCCGTAAAACCGATTCTTGGCTGTGAGTTCTTTATCGCAGAAGAACGTTTGAAATTAAAATTTACAAAGGACAATCCCGATAAAAGATACCATCAGGTATTACTTGCGAAAAATAAAAATGGATATCACAATCTTGCCAAGTTAAGTTCACTCGGTTTTGTCGAAGGCAATTATGGCATCTATCCGCGCATCGATAAACAGCTTATTCAGGAATACAAACAGGATTTGATTGCGACAACGGGGTCGCTAGGCAGTGAGGTTCCGTATCTGATCCTTCACGTTGGTGAAAAACAGGCAGAGGAAGCGTTTAAGTGGTGGCATCAGCAGTTTGGTGAAGACTTTTATGTCGAATTGAATCGCCACGGAATTCCGGAAGAAGATCACGTGAATGAGACCATGTTGCGTTTCGCTGAAAAGTATGGCGTAAAATATTTTGCCGCGAATGAGTCGTTCTACCTGGACAAAAAAGAAGCGCCAGCGCATGATGTGCTTCTCTGCATCAAAGAGGGTGAATTCAAGTCGACGCCGATTGGTCACGGCAGGGGAACACGTTACGGTCTGAGCAACGATCAATACTACCTGAAATCGCAGGATGAAATGAAGGTACTGTTTGCTGACCTTCCCGCTGCAATTGAAACGTTGTCTGAGATCTACGATAAAATTGAAAGTTACACGCTTGAAAGAAGCGTGCTCCTTCCGAAGTTTGATATCCCGACTGAGTTCAGTACCGAAGATGACTATTTACGCTACCTTACCTATGAAGGGGCAAAAAGGAAATATGCAGAACTGACTGCCGACATTACCGATCGTCTCGATTTCGAATTGGAGACGATCAAAAAAACCGGTTACCCGGGATATTTTCTCATCGTGCAGGACTTTACCTCGAAAGCCCGCGAGATGGGGGTGAGTGTTGGTCCTGGTCGTGGTTCAGCAGCGGGATCTGCCGTTGCATATTGTATAGGGATTACAAACGTTGACCCGATCAAATACGACTTGCTTTTCGAGCGTTTCCTGAATCCCGATCGTGTGTCTCTTCCCGATATTGATATTGACTTCGACGATGAAGGGCGTGATAAGGTGCTGCGATATGTAATCGAGAAATATGGAAAAACGCAGGTAGCTCAGATCATCACCTATGGCACGATGGCCGCGAAGTCTTCTATTCGCGATTGCGCTCGTGTCATGGAGTTGCCACTACAGGAAGCAAACATTCTCGCGAAGCTTGTTCCTGAAAAACCAGGTACCTCACTCGATTCGGCATTCGAAGAAGTAAAGGAACTCGGGGATGCGAAGAAGGGAGATAACCTCAAGGGAGAAGTCCTGAGACAAGCTGTTATTCTTGAAGGCTCCGTCCGGAATACAGGGGTTCATGCGTGCGGTGTAATTATTACACCTGATAAACTGACCAACCTGATTCCGGTGGCGACCGCGAAAGACTCGGATATGCTCGTTACACAGTTCGACAACAGCGTTGTTGAAAGCGCCGGCATGCTGAAGATGGACTTTCTTGGTTTAACGACACTGAGTGTTATTAAGACTGCTCTTAAAAATATTAAGAAAAGCAAGGGCATCGAAATCAACATTGATGATGTACCGCTCGACGATGTTGCTACTTACCAGTTATTCCAACGGGGCGAAACAACGGGCACGTTCCAGTTTGAAAGCGTGGGTATGCAAAAGTATCTGCGACAGCTGAAACCCGATAAGTTCGAAGATCTCATTGCGATGAACGCGCTCTATAGGCCGGGGCCGATGGAATACATTCCAAAGTTCATTAACCGTAAACATGGCCGTGAAGAAATTACCTATGACCTGCCTGGTATGGATGAATTCCTGGCCGAAACTTACGGGATCACTGTGTACCAGGAGCAGGTAATGTTGCTTTCGCAGAAGCTGGCCGGCTTCAGCAAAGGTGATGCTGACGTTTTGCGGAAAGCGATGGGTAAAAAGCAAAAGGCTGTTCTTGATAAGATGAAAGATAAATTCATCGAAGGATGCAAGAACAACGGACACGAAAAATCCATTTGCGAAAAAGTATGGACCGATTGGGAAGCATTTGCGCAATACGCCTTTAACAAATCGCACTCTACGTGCTACTCACTGGTTGCGTATCACACAGCATATTTAAAAGCTAACTACCCCGCCGAGTACATGGCTGCGGTGTTAACGCATTCGCAGAGCAACCTTGAAAACGTTACGTTCTTCATTGAAGAATGCCGGAATCTCGGCATAAGAGTTCTTGGTCCGCATGTGAATGAATCGGGCGTTTACTTCGAAGTTAACAAGGCCGGTGAAATTCGTTTTGGACTTGGCGCGATCAAAGGTGCTGGCGAATCCGCTGTCGAAGCCATCATCCAGGAACGCGATGCGAAAGGAATATTCGCTGATATTTTTGATTTCTCTAAAAGACTCAACCAACGATCGGTCAACAAAAAAACGTACGAATGTCTCGCGCTTTCAGGCGCGTTCGATTGCTTTAAAGATCTGCACAGAAGGCAGTATGTATATGCAAGAGATGGCGATATCAGCCTGATTGAAAAAGCAATCCGGTATGCAGCAAAGGCACAGCAGGAAGAACTGAGTTCGCAGGCAAGCCTTTTCGGTGGATCAAGCGGTGCTGCGATGCCGAAACCTCGTATTGAAACAGTTGAAGCGTTTAGCGAACTGGAAAAACTGAATCTCGAGAAAGAGGTTGTCGGGATTTATATCTCCGGCCATCCGCTCGATAATTTCAAGTTTGAAATGGAAACATTCTGCACGGCGGCCTGCAACCAGTTGAATGAAATTGAAAACCTTGCAGGCCGTGAACTTAAACTGGGTGGAATTGTCACCAATGTTGAACATCGTACCACAAAGACCGGAAAGCCATTCGGTAAATTTTATATAGAGGATTATACCGGAAATGCATCTTTTGTTCTTTTCGGCGAGGACTATCTGAAATTCAAAAACTTCATGAACATCGGGTGGTTCCTTTTCATCGAAGGCTCGGTTGTCAAAAACAACTGGGGACAACAAAACCTGGAATTCAAAATCAGGCATATCGATCTCTTAAACGAAATCGGGTTGAAGCGAAGTAAAGGTGTATCGCTACGAATCAATACGACCGATATCACAGCCGACTTCATTGGGAAGATCGAGGACGTTTGCCTGGAATTTTCGGGAAGCACGCCACTCTATTTGAAGCTCAAAGACGATGGCGAAAATATTAACCTTGAGTTGATGTCGCGGAAGTTCAGGGTGAATCCGATCAATGACATGGTTAAAAAGATGAAAAAGGTAGCTGAAGTTGAGATTAACCTGTAACCGGCCGCGTTAGCGACAATAAAGTTGTAAACGATGAACTAATGGGTATATCTTTGTGTTCGATACATTAGAAACATAAAAAATCTTAAAAAAATGGGCAAAGCAATTGTACTTAATGACGCCAATTTTGACGAAACAATTAATTCCGATAAACCCGTGCTGGTAGACTTCTGGGCTGAATGGTGCGGACCTTGTAAAATGATCGGTCCTGTGGTTGAAGAACTTGCCGGCGATTATGACGGGAAAGCCGTTATCGGAAAACTAAACGTTGATGAGAATCCTAATGTGACTGCACGTTTCGGTATCAGAAGCATTCCAACGCTGTTGGTTTTTAAAGGCGGTCAGATTGTGGATAAGCAGGTTGGTGCCGTTCCGAAATCAGTGCTTGCTCAAAAGCTTGAAGCGCAGGTTGTTTAGCCAGGGATAGAATTAATCACATTGTTTATAAAAGGTATTCGCGAGAGTACCTTTTTCTTTTCTACAACAAAGCCGGCATTTTTTCCGTATAGATTGGACTTGACCCAGCGCAGATGATCCCACGTATACAATATCTCAAAGAGAAGAAGTTCATCGGAAAAAATTTGACCATGAGTTTTATCAATAACCGAACAGGTGAACTTTGGCGAAGTGTAATGCCTTCAAGAAAAGAAATCACCAATTCTGTATCGGCTGATCTCGTTTCGCTTCAGATTTACCCTCCTTCGTTTTTTGAAAACTTTGATCCTTCAAAAGAATTTCAAAAGTGGGCGCTGATAGAAGTTCGCAATTTTAATGAAATCCCACCAGGCCTGGAAAAGTTTACACTCCCGTCCGGGATGTATGCGGTTTTTCAACATAAAGGATCCAGTAACGATAAACGCACTTTCGAATACATCCTCAATCAATGGCTTCCGCAGTCGGAATACTTGCTAGACGACCGACCACATTTTGAAGTGCTCGGTGAAAAATACAAAAACAACGACACGGATTCAGAAGAAGAGATCTGGATCCCGGTAAAGCTCAAGACTCAGCTGAAGCCGGATGCTGTCATAGAAAATTTCGACCGACATGCTTCGTTTCTTCCAGGCGCAACCCCGAGTATGAACGTCTTCCGCTTCCCTGGACTTACTTACGTTGATAGTGGTATCGCCTCAGATACCTTCAACATCATTCATGTTCGCGATAGTAAAAAAATTTCTTCCACCGAATTGATGAGGGCAATAAGTCGATTCAAGGAAAAAGGCCGCCTTCCGTTTTGCTTGTGGATCTCGGAGGAAAACCTGACTGCAAGAATCACTGCTATGCTGAGTGATTTCGGATTGACCCGAAAGCCGGTAGAAGCAGAACCAGGAATGATTCTGAATCTAGATGCATACCAACCTTCTCACCATGATTTGCACACTCACATTCGCGATGTAAAATCGGTTCAGGACCTGGAAGCGTACAGCAACTTACTCGCATCATTGGCAACCCCTCCTGACGCGAACACAATTGAATATTATAATCGCGTGGCCTCTACAATTATGAAAGAGAATCACAATCTTAACTATGCAATATATTCTGAAAATGAAATTGCGACTGGCGGAGTTGAGATCTTTCCGACTGACGATGAGACTGCGGGGATCTATGGTCTGGCGACGCGCGCTACCGAAAGAGGAAAAGGGATTGGTACAGCGTTGATGATATATGCGTTGAACAAACTTAAAAAACGGGGATTCAAACAGGTAGTATTACAAGCCTCGGAAGATGGAGCGGGAATATACCGCCAACTTGGTTTTCAGGATGTCACAAGATATTTTGAGTTTGCTCTTGCGGAAACGCAAGCTCGCGAATAAAATCGGATGACGCCTGGCTGACCTTATAACGCATCAAGGTCACGCTTCACGCGATCAATGATAAACGCCTCTTTTTCATTGAAGCCATTACATGCATCGGCAACCTTTTGCATCACACGGATGGTTTTCTCTTTCACTTCCGGTGTTACATGTTTTTTGTACCTCTTGAAATCATTGATCGCATCATTGTATGTCTTGTCAAGGCTCGGATCGATCACTTCATCGAGCAACTCAAAACGACTTTGGGCGGCCCAGGAGTCGTAATCGAGCTCTTTCTGGATCACATCATAAAACGCGATCCGTTCCTGGCTGCTGAGGCCCTTGTCTGCTTTGGCAATTACATACGCCATTTCGGCAATGCTGCGATAAAGTTCAAGTTTTTCAATTTCCATGGAGAGCGGGGTTTCTTTCGGTTAATGTCCTTAACGGATTTTCAGTTATAGTGAAAGATAAGAATATTACCCAGGAAACTTACTGGGTAAATCAGCCAATACGTTTCAGTCTTTCAACAATTTCAAAAACGGCAGGGCAAACCAGGGTGTTCCTATAAGTGAGGTCGGTAATCTGAACCATTTTTTTTCGATCGGTATGCGGATACTCGCGACATGCTTTCGGCCGATCTTCATAGACCGAGCAATAGTTATCGGAACCAAGAAACGGGCAGGGCGAAGATTTTAATACATAGTCTTTGTCTTCATCAACGCGAAGATACTTTTCGATAAAATCCCCAGGCTTCATTCGCAGCGACTTCGCTACGCGTTCAATGTCATTCTGATAAAAGATCGGGCTGGTTGTTTTGCAGCAGTTAGCACATGTAAGGCAGTCAAACGTTTCGAATACCTCTTCGTGCGTTGAGTGGAATGCATCATCCACTTTGCGGGAGTCGCGTTTCTTCAAGCCCGTCAGAAACTTCTTGTTCTCGGCAGCTTTGTTCTTCGATTGTGCATTAAATTGTTCGAGATTAACCGGCATTTTCCGAACTTCAGTTAGCAAATGTCGTAAAAAACCTAGTCAAACCATCCGGCAATATGACCACCGCTACGCTATCCCGACCAATACCTACAGATCTGGCAACCGACAAAGCGCGAATTTCCTCGATCGATCTTGTTCGCGGGATCGTCATGGTGATTATGGCGCTTGATCATTCACGCGACTACTTTCATCTCGGTGCGTTCAACTACAATCCCACCGACCTCACGACAACCTACCCGGCACTTTTTTTCACGCGGTGGATCACGCATTACTGTGCGCCGGCGTTTGTATTCCTGGCTGGGACATCGATCTATATCAGTTCGCGTAAAAAATCGAAACAGGCGCTTTCCATGTTTCTGTTAACACGCGGCTTATGGTTAATTGTTCTGGAAGTTGTCGTGATCCGCTTTAGTTTCCTTTTCAACTTCTATTACGATGTCACGTTTCTGCAAGTGATCTGGGTCATCGGCGCGGCAATGGTTTGCATGTCGGCGCTGATCCACTTACCATACATGGCAATTTTGTCGATGGGTGCTGTGCTGCTAATCGGGCATAATGCAACCGATGGTATCCAGTTAAATCCAGGCGAAACAGGTTTTGCACTCTGGGCATTTATTCATCAATCGGGTTTTGTTGAGATAACTCCGGGACATAGCTTATTTGTCGTTTATCCTCTGATCCCCTGGCTTGCCATTATGATGCTCGGCTATTGTATCGGACGGATGTATGAAAAAACCTTCGACCCAACACAACGATTACAAATCCTTACTCGACTCGGTGTATCGGCAATTCTGTTATTTATCGTCCTGCGGTTCAGTAATTTCTATGGTGATCCTGCGCCATGGAGTGAACAAAAAAATATGACGTTTACCCTGATGAGCTTTTTAAATACGACGAAGTATCCACCATCATTGCTTTATTCCCTGATGACACTTGGACCTGTGTTGTTGTTGCTCGCGGCGTTCGAGAAATATAATGTCGGCAATACGCTGAAACCGTTTCTTGTTTTTGGAAGGGTGCCACTGTTCTATTACATCCTGCACTTCTTCCTCATTCATGCGATTTCGCTTGTGCTCTTTATGAATAAGACAGGAAGGAGCTTTTCAGAAATCGATTTTCATTTCAGCCAATCCTTTGGAGGCATTACCGGCGAAGGCGGGTACTCGCTGGGTCTCGCGTACCTGGGGTGGATGGCAGTTGTGATAGCGTTGTACCCACTTTGCAAATGGTACAACCGATACAAATCAACCCATAGTCATTGGTGGCTCAGCTATCTTTAAGCGCTAATTAAATGTTGCGCGAAGTGTCATGCCACCCGGGTAGGGTGTCATGTTGATATCAGTTTTTCTGTTGCGCTTGGGTCTAAGCCGATTCTGCTTCAGTTTCTGAACAACAGCTTCGGAGCAATACCATCCGAGTAATGCGCCAAATGCGACATCGGAAGTCCAATGAGCATCCGAATAAAGACGACATACTGCGGTTGATCCAGCAAGTGTGTAGAAAAATATCTTTATGGGTAAACTTTCAACACGTTTTGCCATTACAAATGAAACCGTAAACGCCATCGAAGCGTGTCCGGAAGGAAAAGAATGGTACTTCGGTTCTTCGTTGAAAAACGTCATCACATAATTGCCGCGTTCATTCTCCGGACGGGCGCGACCAATCAAGGGTTTCAATGCCATTTCCAACATACCAGCCGCAGCAAGTGAGGTCACGAGCGCTGTTCCGGTTTCACGCAGCCATTCATTCTTGAAAATGATTCCGGTAGAGTACAGCCCCCCAGCTAAAAGAAAACCACAGTATGGCTTTCCGTAATGATATCCGACGCGGTTAACATGATCGAGCACGTTTTCATCTTTGTTGATCCAGAAATTTCGAATTGGTTTATCTGCTAATGTGAGAGCGGCTGTTCCAAGTACAACACCGGAGAACTTTGCCCAGTCACTTTTCTTCCATCGCAGTGGCGAAGTGTAAGTGTGAACAATGCCGTCGGCGAACCTAATGACATCTGGTCTATGCACGGAATCAACCTGCGCTGCAGCAAGTGAGGGAAGCAGCAGCAACATCACAACAACACTCTTCTTCATTCTGAAAGTAAACCAAATTCACAGAATGAAATTGTGGGAAGTGTCGCGATTTCTTACAAAACAATATGCGGATTCGCGTTTTTCATTATTCTGAAAGTGTGTAGTGGAAAACATCTTGCACCCATTTTCCTTCTTCATCCTGACGTTCCAGGGTTACGTCGAGCTTATCTCTCGACACACGAAAAAATGTAAGCGACGTTTTCTTGTCTGGTCTTTCAAACCGGGCGCGGTCCGTATCGAGAAAGACAAGCGGGTATTCATAAGGTTTGTCTTTTTCTTCCCAGGCGATGTTACCCGGGCTGAAATGACGAAGTTTCATCACCGGCCCTGTAGGCCCCTGCTCAATCACGATAAATTCGTAGAACACAACTTGTCCGTCTTTGACACAACGGTACGCGCACATCATCGAATTTCCCATCGGTTCACTCCAGTTTTCCTCCATGTCGCCCCAATCGGTACTAGCGATCCATTTCCCGGATATAAAAGAAAGATCTTTCAGATCACGTGGTGCCTGTGCGATGGTGGTCTGATAGGCGAATAGCAGCAGTAAATAGAAAATGAATCGAAGCTTCATGGTGTTTGTTTAAACCCGAACTTATAGATAGGGATTGATCTACACAAGTGGTAAAAGAGAAAAGGACGGGCTTACGGGCTCGTCCTTTTCAGATGTGATGTTAATATATATAAATAGATCGTGCTTACGATAGATAAAAAGGTATGCCAACGGTCTACCTATGTGTCAGTTGATCTCCGCCATGCTCAGATGCCCATCCTTCACGATGGTATCTTTGTAATTCGATTTATCCACCGTCATCGGATCCAGCAATATCGCATTGACTTCATAGTTCAGCATCTTCATTTTTACGGATTCCACCGGCTGTTTTTTTGCCAGCTTCATTGCGCTTTCGGCCGCGTTGTAAGCAAGCGGCTTAATAGGCTTGTAAACTGTCATGCTTTGGTGGCCAGCGACAATCTGCCGAAGCGCTCCCCTTTCTGCATCCTGCCCTGTCAGAATTATTTTACCAATCAGATCACGTGGCAGAACCTGGAGTGCACCGGTTGCAAGTGCATCGTTGGCGGCAATAATCACATCCGGTACCGGATTTGACCCAGCCAGGTATTCCTCTACCTTCATGATCGCCTCCAACTCACTCCAGTCTTCGAGAATGAAATCAGCTACCACGGTGATCTTTCCACTTTCTATTCCTGACTTCAATACCTCCATCTGGCCATTCCGGAACATCATACTGTTACGGTCATATTTCGGCCCGTTCAAAAAGAGATAGTTGCCCTCGGGTTTTCGTTCCATCGCATATTCGCCCTGAAGAACGCCGACTTTATGATTATCATACGACACATAGAGTGAAATGTCCTTGCTTGCAATCATCCGGTCGTAAGAGATGACAGGTATGTTAGCCTTTTTCGCCTCGGCAACAATCTCTGCCGCGCGGTCAGCATCCGTTGGTACGATCACGAGGACATCGACTTTTTCGGCGATGAGCTTTTTACCCAAACGAACCTGCTCTTCTGCATTGCCATGTGGCACTTCGACAATACACTTTCCTCCTAACGCATTAACTCTTTCTATGAATAAGCTTTGATCGGTACGCCATCTTTCAACGACATAACTATCCATCAGTAAACCAATCTTCTGGCACCATGCTGACGATATGATCGTCAGGAGGATGCAGACGAGAATTAAATTCCTGGATTTCATAAGGACATGTTTTAATGGAAAAATGTCTAAACATGCAATTCCATCTGCTGAAACTGTGCAGAGAAGTTAACCAAAAAAACTTGCTTTTACCAGAAGAAAGATGAGTACCAATGGAGGTACAACGATACTGCTGGCCTACCGCTGGTTATATACCTTGACCATAAAGACATAATCGCGAAGGCGCTTAACTTGCTGCGTGCGATCATGATTCTTCAGTCTGTTGTAACGCGACAGTTGGATTGACTTTCCCAGCGAGTCGGCCGGGATGTTATTGATCACATCGAGCAGAATATTCGATTTAACCGCGAAGGCTGCACCCAACGCTTCTGTTTGAATACCGCTGATCATCCCGACAACTTCGCCGGTTTGATTTACAAGTGGGCCACCACTGTTTCCGGGGTTCACAGGTACTGCAATCTGGTATGCTGTCACATTTTGTTTATAACCTGTTGCTGCGCTGATGGTGCCTTCGCCGTATACAATTTCCTCTCGCGGAAAGCCCAGCGTAAACACACCCGCACCGAGATCAGATTGCGCAGAAGTAATTACAAAAGGAAGCTGCCCTGATGGAGTGAATGCCGGATCATCAATTTTCAATATCGCTACGTCGTTCACCTGGTCGGTTCTCACTACAATGGCTTTGAGAATTCCGAAACGTTCATTCTGGATGTAAACAGAATCGGCGTCGCGAATCACGTGATAACTTGTTGCGATATAACCAGAACCAGATACCATGAAACCGGTGCCGGTATAACTCGCCGCAATAGGATCGGCCTTCTTGCTTGCGATATCATCGAGAATGGCTTTCTGCGCTTTTTGAGATCTTTGAATCTGCTCTACATTTCTCCTCAGGTCGATGTATTTGGATTCAGTTTCAGAAACGTTTTGCATGGTCAGCACTGTCGTGACAACGCTTAACAAAGCAACCGAAGCAGCAACTGCTATGGCTGGCCAAAATCTGCGAAAGCCCGGAGAAGGCACAACAACCGGCTTGCGTTCATCGGCAGGAATGTGCTGATGGATGAGATCAAATGAATTCTTTAAAGCCGCGCGTCGTCCGGCATTCTCCAGTGTTTGCAGAAATGCGAAATGTCTTTCCGCCTCGCCCTTGAAAGAGGCGTCGTTTTTCAAACGTTCATCTATTTCACGACGTCTTTCCTGTGAAAGCTCGTTGCGGAAATATTGATCCAGCATTTCAATAATGTCCTGATCCATAGTCGTTCATTTAGCAAAAAACAATTTTTTCAACCTTTGCAGGCATTTGTACTTCTGATTCTTGGCTGTGTCCGTGTTTGTATAACCAAATTTGCCAGTAATCTCTTCCATTGTAAACTTATTGAAATAGAAATCCAGCAGAACGCTATTGCAGGGTTCACCAAGCTGCGAAAGCGCAAGTTGCATTCGCCCCATATTTGCCTCATTCTCATCCACACGAACCATTTCTGTGTCAATATCAGGGAACACGTCAGCCTCATGAATGCTCATGGGCGTCCACTTTTTTTCGTTGAGCCTTTTCAACCATAGTCTGCGGCTAACCGCATACAAATAGGTGCTAATCTTACATGAGAGCTGAAAATCAGGTTGCTGACATCGCTCATAAAATGCGATTATCGCATCCTGATAAATATCTTTCGCTTCATGTTCAGACCCACTATTGGCCATCACAAGGCGCCTGATCATCGGGAAATGCAGCTTATACAGCTCATGCAGAATACGGTCATTTTTCAGCCGTATCTCGCTGACAATCAATTCATCGATGTAATGCACCTGGCTGCTCAATGATGGCTTTATACAATTAAGGCTTGAACGTAACCCAAATTAAAAAAGAAAAAAAGTTTTTCTTCTTAATGGGTTACCGGAAGCAAAAACGGGTATGAAGTCAAATTTTTATCCCTTATGAAAAAAACATTCAAACTTTTTGCCGGAGCACTGGTTCTTTCTTTCGCAATTGCAGCATGTAATTCAAAGCCTGCAGAGCAACCTGCAACTGAAACCCCAGTTGAAACAGAAACACCAGCTACAGTTGATTCAACTGCTGCTGCTGATACAACACAAACTGTATCTGCTGACACTACTGCAGCACAGTAATTTCGTTGTTACAAAATAAAAAAGGCATCTCGCGGGATGCCTTTTTTATTTTCAAAGCAAACACAAATACGTTAAGAGAAGGAAACCTTGATACCCGAAAGGTGTTTCTTGAGGTCGGCATCGTTCGCAATAGAAATACGCATCACCTTCTTATCAACGGGATGATAATAGACCTCCACAAATGACGTATTCAGTGAGAATAGCTTAACACGGGCGCCGTAAAAATCGGTGGTCATAACATATCGTCCCTGATCCCAGAGGAACTTTCTCTTATCGCTGAGGGATAAAGAATTAAAATAGTCCATAGCTAGTGGATTTGTTTGTCGAATGGACAAAAATCACCTCTAAAGTATGGACGTTTAAAATTCTGCGCACAACGATTTTGAAAAGAAACTTACACAAAGCTGAATCGGGCCTGTCGCGAATTATTTCACTTTTTTGGTTTCGGGTTTCGGGCTAACACTCTTTTTTGCCTCCTCACCGGAAATAGATTTTTTTGTTTTCGCAGGCAACTTCGAAAGTATCAACTCGTAGGAAGAAGCAAGGTATTTCTTCCATTGCTTTTCAGTGAGCAACGTAATGTCATCCACCCTTATCCACTTATACCGCGCCAGATACGGGGCAGGCTCGAAACCCGCGCGATTACTCAGTAAATCGAAATCTTCATCATTAACTTTGAATGAGGCGGAAACGGGTAACTCGTCCGGAGCTGTAATGAGAAACATTTTCCCGCCGACGTTAAAACACAAATGATTTTCCCACTTGATATCTTCTGCGACTGCATTAAACTGCCGGCAGATCGTCTGAAGGTCTTCAATCGTAACCATGTAAGCAACGGTAAATAAACGGGTATACTTTTTTCAGAAATAAAGGTAGGCTGTTATCAGCGGCCGTGCAAAATGTAAATTATTTGACTCATGAGAACAGTAAATATTTCACCGGACGAATCAGCAATATATCAAACCTTCCAGGAAGGCCACCCAGTGCAGGTGCGCGTTACGGTTTCACCCGGTGAGGAAGGTGACTATCAAAAAGGCCGAACCGTAAGACTCGTCCACGAAAAAGGAGAAGCCGAAGGAAAAATTGTTTCAGATCCGTTGGAGATCAACTCGAAAGCCGACGACGGAAAGATGAAGACATTTTCGCTGGTAGTAGAGAAACCATAACGGCTGTTTCGACTCCGATTTCAGTAATACATTGAATTACATTCAATCAGACAGCTATGTTCAAAAAAATAATACATTTTGAAGTGGTTGTCGTCAGGATTTGCCATATTGTGAGTCAGACAAATTGAAAATCCTGGGGTTGGACAGTTATGAATGACTTTGAAGAATTTGAAGAAGTCCTGAAAAGACATCATTCTGCTTTACTTGATTTTCTGAATCAGGCTGAAGCAGAAGCCAGCCTCGCCGGTCACGACAAGATGATCCATTTCATCAGGGATCAAAAATCAGAAGTGACGCAGGGACTTCTTACGCTTGCCGAAAAGTCCAAAAATTTTTATCCCGCTCTCCAGAAAGCACTTGGCAAACGCACTGTTCGTCTCGAGAAACAGATCGAGGTACTCAACAAGACAAAAGACACGCTGATGTCTGACAATATTTTGCTTGAGTATAAAAAGAAAGATCTGCTCATTCTTACGCAAAAGCTTGAAGAAGCCTACGAGGAAATCTCCGAAAAAAACAAGGAGCTTATCCAGCAACAGCAAAAGATCTACGACCAGGCCGAGAAACTGAACGCGGTGAATCAACAGGTTCTCGAAAAAAATAAAGAGCTTGAATTACAAAAAGAAGCGTTGCTCGATCAATCGGATTATCTGCACGAAGCAAATGAAGCGATCACTGTAATGAACGAGCAGCTTCAGACACAAAAGGATGAAATTCTTCACAAAAATGAAGAGCTACTGAATCTCAACAACGAAAAGAATAACCTTATCGGGATTGTTGCCCATGACTTGAAGAGTCCATTGAACCAGATGAAAGGATTGCTGACGTTGATCAAAATGACGAGCAAGCTTGACGAGGAGACGCAGCAATATATCGGTATGCTTGAGAGCAGCACGAACCGCCTGACGGATATGATTGGAAAAATCCTCGATGTAGAGGCAATCGACTCGAAGAAAGTCAATATCACGCTGGAGCGAATCAATCTGACAGAAATACTTTCGAATCTTGTGCAACGCTTTGAAGTCACCGCGCAACAAAAATCGATAGAACTGATTTCATCGATCCAGGAGGATGTGATCATCGAAGCTGATCGTATGTACTCAGAACAGGCATACGAGAATCTTATTTCGAATGCGATTAAATTTTCACCTGCCAATCGCAAGGTATTTGTGAATCTTACAACTGAAAACGGTAAGGCAAAGGGCGAGGTGAAGGATCAGGGGCCGGGCATCAGCGATGAAGATAAGAAAAAGCTATTCGGTAAGTATCAGAAGCTCACAGCGAAGCCGACTGGCAATGAAATTTCGACCGGGCTGGGACTATCGATCGTCAAGAAATTTGTCGATGCAATGGGAGGTGATATTTGGTGCGAAAGTGAAGCAGGAAAAGGCGCAAGCTTCTTTATTCGGCTCCCTTTAGCAAAGTGAGCACGTACGTCATCGCAATCTAACGGCAATATGTGCAGTTCAAAGCCGAAAGCAGCAGCCAGGCTGAACTGGCTGTTACTTCTCTCACGCATGTAAGATCAATGAATGTAAAGGGACGAAGTTATGAGTGCAATTCCTGTTCGATTCGTGATTGGCCAGTTGCCGGAAGAAGATATAGATGATCTAAAACACGATCAGGTTATTACTTCGAAACTATTGCTCTCCCCTGCCGACTTCGAAATTTTCAACTACAAACGCGGCGACTCGATCGAAGTCGAATCGAATGACGGTTATCGGCAATGGTGTACCATCCTGGATCTGGAGATAGTAAAGACTCCTGTCGATGTTATCCTCATCTTTTCACTTAAACGCACGTGTGTTTCATCCGGAAAA
Source organism: Chryseosolibacter sp. (assembly GCA_035628595.1). Taxonomy (GTDB): domain Bacteria; phylum Bacteroidota; class Bacteroidia; order Cytophagales; family Cyclobacteriaceae; genus Chryseosolibacter. The sequence goes on along the minus strand of DASPJN010000132.1, from coordinate 30,930 downwards.
ACGTTCGAACTGAACGACCGCAACTGAAACGCTACGCGTCCATGAAAAACTAATATTCGGAACAGAAATCAGAACTATCGGATCAGCCTACTAACAATTAAATGAATGCCCGTTTTTCGTCGCTTGCCCTGGTGTTAAAAGTGAACTGAAGAAACGTGATCTGTTGCCATTGTTTTCAGTTTCGGCAGCACATCAAAATCCAGGCTGGCGGCGGCATGCTCGGATCGCGCGTCATCGCCACCAAAGTTACTCAATGTTACCTGCAAATCTGTTCTGCCGTTCTTCGGCACCAGTGTGTAGTCAACGTGAATATAATTGTCCGGATGGTCTTCATCACCTGCGTGTACATCGAACGTTGTATATTTGAACTTTCGTCCGGGAATGACCTCGACGATGCGTCCGCGGAATTTTACTTCATCATTACCTGCATCGTTCCACGATATTTCACTCCCCTCGCGCCATTCACTGCACACTTCACAATTGTACATGTACTCATCGCAGGATCTGTCAATAATTTCCAAACGGTTGCAGCATCTGCTTCGAGCATGATGCTGCGCGATACGATCAAATCATTTATCATAACCCTTCATTTTCGTTCTTGTGAACATGATCTTCATGCTCGTTATAGTCGCCGTTTTCTCTGCCGGTCTTTAAATCGATCCGCTCGCGCTCTTCGATCGATGGTCCATGTGTTATTCGCTCGCGGCCTTTTTCCTTTTCGCTTGGCTGCATTTGTTTTTCCATCGACGCCGCTTTTGCGCCTTCGGGCAGAACAGCGGTCATCGCTGTATAGGCTTTGTTTTTCAAACCCGAAGTGATCTTGCTTTCACCTTTCATCAAAGCGTCATAGCCGTCCTTTGCAACATCTTCGGGTTTCGAAAGCTTTTCTTCGCGATAAGTAACAGTATGCTCTGCTCCTGCCTTATGAAAAAAGTCCGTATCAGACGCGCCTGGCAATAGGGTTGTTACAGTGACTTTCGTGTCTTTCAATTCATTTTGCAAGCCTGCGGAAAAGGAAATGACAAATGCTTTCGTTGCTGCATAGACCGACATGTACGGCGTGGGATATTCACCCAGTATCGAAGCAATTTGCAATATTTTACCACTGTCGCGTGCCACCATGTCGTTGAGATAAAATTTGGTTAACGCCACAAGCGAAGTGATGTTCAGCTGAATCATATCAACATCACGGGCAATATCGTATTCAATAAAGTTACCGTGTTGTCCCTGGCCGGCATCGTTGATCAAAATTTCAATATCGATTCCTTTCGCCTTTGTCTCAGTGTAAATTTCTTCTGCGGCAGTGGGTGAAAATAAATCCTTCGCAATCGGAATTGTTTCAATCATGAATGTCTGCGTGAGGTCATCGGTGATCTGCATCAAACGCTGCTCGTCACGTGCAACCAAAACAAGGTTATATCCATCCTTTGCAAGCAGTTTAGAAAATTCAAAACCGAAGCCGCTTGTTGCGCCGGTAACCAGCGCGTATCTGTTTGCTTTTGCGTTGTCAGCCATAAGTTCGTTGTTGATGATTCGGGAGAAAAACGATCAAAACCATGCCTCCCTGGCAGCAATATCGCATTATGGAAAAAAACTGTCATTGTCATTACTTGTCAGGAAATAGTCGTTAAACTTGTTGATTCAAATCACGGATCGTGGAGAAAGTTTTTTCGATTTACAGAAGTTCAGCCGGTAGTGGAAAAACCCGCACGCTCGCTAAGGAATACCTGAAGCTTGCGCTCCAGCATAAGTCAATGTATTTCCAGTACATTCTCGCGGTGACGTTTACCAATAAAGCGTCGCAGGAGATGAAAGACCGGATCCTATTTTATCTGAATGAATTTGCAACCGGCCGCGACAATGAACTTGCGGATGAGTTGATGACAGAACTTCGCTACGACAAGCAGACATTTCAGGAACGAAGCCACAATGTACAAACTGCTATCCTCCACGGGTATTCACAGTTTGCAATCAGCACGATAGATGCGTTCTTTCAAAAGGTCATCCGATCATTCACCCGTGAGTCTGGTTTGGTTGGCGATTACCGTCTCGAAGTTGAACAAGAGGCCATTCTCGAAGAAGTAATCGATAATCTAATTGATGAACTCGGGGCGAATACGGAACTGACCGAATGGGTTGTTGAGTTTGCCAAGGAAAATCTCGAAAACGAAAAAGCGTGGGATGTACGGCATAGCCTGATCGAATTCGCACGAGAAATATTTCGCGAAGAGTTTAAACAAATTGAACCGGAAATAAATATCGCAACAGCACGCCCTTCATACTTTAAAAATCTGAGGGAAAAGCTCTGGAAAACAAAGAGCCAATTCCTTAGGTCGGTTTCGAAGCCGGCGCGTGAAGCGTTGGAGATATTGAAAATAAACGGGTGGACTGCTGAAGATTTTAGTTATGGAAAAAATTCAGGGCTTCTGACATTCTTTAATGCCTTTGCGTCCCGAAAAAATCTTGGCAGTATCGACAAGCCAGGAGAACGTATCCGTAATCATTTTACACAGGCGAAAAAATGGCCGGGGAAGTCGACGCGGCACGCAGCGGAAATTATCCACATTGCTGAAACAAAATTAGTTCCTGCCATTCACGAAATTCTCGACGCATACGATACGCAATTCTCAAAAGCATTTTCTGCAGAAACGGCCTTGAAAAACATGTATGTGTTCGGTCTGCTTGCTGACATCGCGCGAAAGCTGAATGAATACAAAGTTGAAAACAACGTGATGCTGCTCGCTGATGCGCCGAAGTTTTTGAACGGTGTCATCCAGGACAGTGATACGCCATTCATTTATGAAAAGGTCGGATCATTCTATCGGAATTATCTCATTGACGAGTTTCAGGATACATCCGGCATGCAATGGAAAAATTTCCAGCCGTTGATCACGAACAGTCTCGATCAGGGCTATCAAAGTCTTGTGGTTGGAGACGTGAAGCAGGCCATCTATCGGTGGCGGGGCGGTGATCTGAACTTGCTGCAGAACCAGATTGCCGGGTTTGTGGGTGAGGAAAGAATCAGCAACCATCAACTAGATAAAAATTTTCGAAGCACATCCAAAGTTGTATCATTTAACAATGAGGTTTTCAAAACAGCTTCGGCAATCATTGCCGGACGTACAAATACAACATTTGCGAATGAAGCTTATGGCGATGTAACGCAGCAGATATTTAAAGAAGAATCAGGTTTTGTTAAGGTAAGATTCATTCCGGAAGAAACGGCTGAAAAAACTTTTGGAGATCCTGAAGTTGAAGTCGAACCAAAAGTAAAATGGAAAACCACCGCACTTGAAATGGTTCCAACTCACCTTGAGGAACTTCAACGAAAGGGCGTACCATTAAAGGACATCGCAATCCTTGTGAGAAAAAATGATGAAGGCCAGCGAATTGCATCGCACCTGCTTCAGTATAAGGTTTCGGAACACGCAAAACCTGATTGCCGATACGATGTTGTTTCAAATGAATCGTTGCGCGTCGATGGAGCGAGTTCCGTGAATCTCCTGGTTGCCGCGATGCAATATCTGCTGAATCCGGATAATGCCATTGCGCGCGCGCAGTTGGGTTACGAGTTCGCGCGTTTGCACGAGCCTGATAAAGACCTCGCCGCAGTTTTCACCGTAGCAAACCAGGCAGTCTTTGAAAATAATTTACCAGACGCCTTTACAAAACAAAAAACATCACTCAGAAAACTAAGTGTACTGGAACTGACCGAAGTCCTCATTGAAATTTTTCAGCTTGGAAAAATAAGCGGTGAGTTAATCTATCTGCAGGCTTTCGAAGACCTGGTTCTTGAATTTACAAACCGTGAGCGCAATGACCTGGGCGCATTCCTCGAGTGGTGGGAAGAAAACCGCGCAAAGAAATCTGTTCAAATCTCCGGCGACATTGACGCAGTGCAAATTCTGACCGTACATAAATCAAAAGGACTGCAATTTAAGTTTGTGATCATTCCGTTTTGCGCGTGGGCGCTTGACCACGACACGTGGCAATCACCTAATCTTTGGGTTAATGTGGATCAGGATCCGTTCAAAGATGCAGGGTTCATTCCGGTTAAATATACAGGCGGGCTTGACCGGACCTATTTTAACGATACCTATCGCGAGGAACAAACACAAACATATCTCGACAATCTGAATTTGCTTTATGTCGCGCTTACGCGCGCTGAATCTGGAATAATCGTCACAGCACCAGCGCCGAAAGCAAAAGGATACAAAGACTCGGTTGCTGAAATCCTGTTCGAAACAATCCAGACCAACGCGGCATTACAACAGCACTGGAATGCAACGGACGTAATCTTATCAACAGGCAACTGGACGTACCAGCCAAAACAAAAGCGTACGGAAAATATAACAGCCATCTCGTTAAACACCTACCGGTCTACACGCTGGCAGAACAAACTCGTGATGCGAAAAAGCGCGCCGGGTTATTTCGCGGAAGGCGGGGATGCGCAGCTTGCGAAAATTAATTACGGCGTCGTTGTACACACCGTGCTATCTCAAATGAGAACGCTCGACGATCTCAGTGCGGCTCTTCTTGGCGCCGAAATGTCGGGCAAGATCGGTCCATCCGAACGTGAACTTCTCAAAAATGAGATCTCGGCAATTATTGCAATACCGCAAGTTCAGGAATGGTTTTCTGACAAATGGGTTGTGCGCACCGAAATTCCGATCGTGGTAGCTGGTGGTGAAGAAATCCGGATTGATCGCCTGTTGACAAATGACAAGCATGCAATTGTTATCGACTTTAAAACGGGAAATCAGAAAAAGACCGACAATGAACAGGTGTTGAAATACATGACAATCCTAAAGCGGATGAATTACATCAAAATTGAAGGTTACGTTGTCTACCTCACTGATAAGTCCATCATTGAGGTGAAGGACGGAAAGCAGAAGGTAATAAAAAAGACGGTGGCTAAAGATCAACTTACGCTTGGACTTTAAATGAAAACATTCCTCCACGAAGTCGCTGAAAAGGTCGTCGCCAATTATCACCCTTTGGAAAATGTGACGATCGTATTTCCCAATCGCCGGGCGATGTTGTATTTCCGAAAATATCTCGGTGTGTTAATCCCAAAACCTGTCTTCTCTCCGACGTTACAAACAGTCGAAGAGTTTGTTGGCAGCTTTGCAACCTCAAGCGTTCCTGATAAACTTGAGCTGATTCATCATCTCTACAATTGCTATTATGAGGTTCTGCGAAAGCAAGAGACTGCAATTGAAACCGAGCCCTTCGACGAATTCTTTTTCTGGGGTGAGATGCTGCTTCGGGATTTTGATGAAACAGATAAATACATGGTCAATGCGGACCATTTGTTTAAGGATCTCAGTCACCAAAAAGAACTTGACACAAGCTTCGATTATCTCACGGAAGAACAGAAAGCATTTCTTAAAAGCTTTTGGTCAAACTTTGACGAAAAGGACTCACTAAATAAAAAACGATTCCTTCATGTCTGGAAAAAACTACCGGAAGTTTACAACCATTTCCGGGCTCGCCTGGCTGAAAGAAATCTTGCATACGACGGGATGCTTCATCGCGATGTAGCCGAACGGATCTCATTGATCATTCCAAACATTTCCGCCGACAGACATTTTGTGTTTGCCGGGTTTAACGCACTGACATTTGCTGAAGAAAAAATTCTCTGTGAATTTGTATTGTCGCGCCATGCAACGATCTATTGGGACATTGATGCATATTATTTTAACAACGAACAGCAGGAAGCCGGCAGGTTCTTCAGAGATTACTCCAATCACACCATCCTGGGAAAAACATTTCCTGCAGACATTCCCGCTCATTTGTTCCGAAAGGAAACGCCGAGGAAAGTAAAAGTGTATGGTGCCGCCCAGCCTATCGGTCAGGTAAAACTCCTGGCTGAAATTCTGCATGACGAATTAACCAGAAACGCATTGAATCCGGAGGAGACACTTATTGTCCTTCCTGACGAAAAACTATTATTACCCGTACTCCACAGTATTTCAGAGACGATTGATAAGCTTAACGTCACCATGGGGTTTCCCCTCTCCTACACGCCGTTGTTTAATCTCATTGAGATCATTATTGAGTTACAGATCAACAGAAAGCACGATCAATTCAATCACCGGCAGGCGCTCGCGGTTTTGGGCCATCCGTACGTTGTTGCGGCCAATCCGCCACTGGCTAATGCCAAGCGAAAAGAAATCTTAAAAGAAAACTGGGTTCATATACCCAAGAGTTATCTCGCAAGCGAAGTAAACCTGCATCGCGCGATCTTTCGCGAGTTTGCAACTGAGGGCGGTGACTTCAATCACACGTTACTTTTATATCTCAAAGAAATCATCAAAGAGATTGGCGCACTGGAACACATCAGCGCGCTCGACAAAGAATACGCTTTTCAATTTTTACAGATCATTAACCGTCTCGATACGATCGTTGGGTCAACAGGAAAAAAAACCGGGAACGAAATCCAATTGATAGATGGAACAAAATCTGCTAAACAGGCGTGTAAATCATTCTTGCGATTATTCCGACAACTGAGCAAAGGTCAAAAGATACCGTTCACAGGTGAGCCGCTGGCAGGATTGCAGATCATGGGCGTTCTTGAAACAAGAAACCTGGATTACAAAAACGTTTTCGTTCTATCGCTGAATGAAGGATCGTTGCCTGGCAACGCAAGCAAAGGATCTTACATTCCGTTTAATATCCGCAAGGCATATAGCCTTCCAACAGCAGAACACCAGGATGCGATGTATGCTTATCTGTTCTATCGTGTTCTACAGCGCGCTGAAAATATTCACCTCTTCTATAACTCGGAAACAGATGTGCTCGGTCAGGGTGAGATGAGCCGGTATTTACAGCAGTTGATATTTGAGTCGGGCGTTGACATCGAAAGAAAAATATTGCATCACCAAATTGCACCGCTTGGGATTAAGCCGATCACAGTTGCGAAGAATCAAAATGTGCTGGAGGATCTGTTCAAGCTCAATGAGGGCAACCCGAGATTTAAAGGCATCTCGCCATCAGCACTCAATACTTACATCGAATGCAGTCTGAAATTTTATTTGCGTCATGTCGCTAAGATCAGAGAAGCAAATGAAGTTGAGGAAGAGCTCGACGCACGTGTGCTTGGAAATTTCCTTCATGAAGTTATGGAGAACTTTTACCGTGAAATCAGGTCACGCAAGAAGAGCAAACAAATCGAGGTGAGTGACTATGACAATCTTGATGATCGTATTCATGCGTTGATAGACCAGGCATTCATCAGCGCTTACAAGCTTGATCCGTCAAAGGAAGTTGATTATGAAGGGCAGCGTGTGGTTGTCAGGGAGATTGTGAAAAAGTTTGCACTCCGTATTCTCGAGCTAGACAAAAGTTACGCGCCATTTGAAATGGAGGCGCTTGAGCACGAAGGTGTCACGCATACAATCAAACTTGACAGGGAACCATACAAAGCCGTGATCGGCGGCAAGATTGACCGTGTCGACAAAAAAGGAAACGTGCTGCGCATTATCGATTACAAAACCGGAAAAGATAAGCTCGAGTTTGATAGCATTGCTTCGTTGTTTGCGCAGAACGACAAAAGAAACAAGGCAGCTTTCCAGACGTTGGTGTATGCAATGCTGTACAAGCGGAACTATATGCCTGCAGGTGAATCGGCAGCTTACCAGGTGCAGCCGGGCTTGATCAATCGCATCAATCTCTTTGATGATAATTTTTCGTTCGGCTTAAAGGCCGGAAAAGATCAGGTAAGAGATATCGAACCGTACTTACCTGAATTTGAAGAACGTCTCAAACAATTGTTTGACGAGCTTTTTGATGCGAAAAAACCTTTTGAACAAACGAAGGAGATTAATAATTGTAAGTTGTGTCCGTATACTCAGATTTGTTATCGGTAGGGTGAAATAATTATTCAGAATTATCGCGGGAGAAGTGAAGATCATTCGTGCAATGTCGGAGTGAACAAGCATAAATTTTACTACACTCATTCCTTACCGTGAACCGGCGCAATATTAGCTACCGTCATTCCGCGACTGAACCCTTTCTATGAAAAGAGACACCGGTCCTAAGGAATCCCCTCGATTACAAGACGACTATGGCATGTATGCTGCCCTGACTACTCCTTTCGAGAACAAAACTGTTTGAAATGTCGCGCGTATGCTCCGAAAGGTTTCTCGGGAACAGGCATCAATTTTTCATCGTTCGAAATCAAGGGGGTGGCGCAGACGAAGCTTGCACGTTGTAAGAGAATGGCAGTCACGCCATGACGTTTTTGATGCGTGATTACGTTTCTAAATCCACGATCTATGCGGCAAAGCGTTACTGTTTGATTACAGTCAGGTTGGATGCTATTCCTGCAAGGGATTTTTCTTCCAGTACAGTCCGTACAGAACCGTTACCACTATTTCGTTTCCATTTAATTAGTCTGATGTTACCTTCTGATATTTCAATTCCGGAAATGTCGCCATCGGCGAAGCAACAACAACCTGAATTGAAATAACACGGTTTCAATTTGTAATATTCCTGCCGGATATCGAGCTCGTCTTTTCTGCGCCAGCTCATCTCCGCTTCAATAGCCTCAGCCCAGACACGGTTATGCTCGATCAAGGCGCGCCTGTGTTGAACCTCCAATCGTTCCACATGCGTGAGTGATGCAAATACCGGTTGGTGCGTATGTCCTGTAATGAGTAGCGTGTCTTGCTGCTGTGCTGACCACTCATACATCATATTATTATGCACGGTCTTTAGCAATTTATCGTACGAAGGCGTGTTCGGATTAATTTCAAGATATGCCTGTAGCGGTGCCCATATTTTTGCGACAAAAAATTTACTAAACCAATTGCCATCACTTTGCAAATCGCCCTGATGTCCGTGCGTACAAAAGATATCCAATGAACGTCCACCTACTTTCGTTTGCAGCAGCACTGCTTCAAGCGCGATAACTTCTGATCCGTAGAGTTCCTTCAGATATACGGGTGCGAGGGGGTCGACGTCCCAATCCAGGTCGTGATTACCGAAAATTTTGGTGAAAGCGTTTCGTTTCAGAAATGCTCCCTCTGCTTCGAATGTCGCCTTATTGTGTTTTCGAACCTGAAGCAAAGTATTTTCCCAAAGCTCTTCGGAGTCGCCGAGAGCGATTAAATGAAAACGCTGTTCATCATAATACTTTAGCGCTGCCAGATAGTTTTGCTCCGCATTTAAAAAATCGTCCGCGCCATTTCGGCGACCTTTATGCTGATCGGAGAAAATGACAAACTTGCCGGCTGAAAGCTCAAATGGGATAACAAATCCTTTTTTCCCTGCTGTTGTTTTCACCTTTTGCAATAATGACGAAAGTGAAGAGAAAACTCTTTCCTTGTCAGGTGCCGACGAAAATGATTCAACGATCCAGTGGATCGGGCGGTATAAAAGAAATTGAAGCAGCTTCCGCATGAATTCCTGGGTGCATTAAGCTGGATGCAAACATTAAAAAATGCTGCCAGACCAATCAAGTTGCGAGTGTGCCAGGTCGGCTTCCTTAAGCTTGCAAAACCGCAACACGAACCTTGCGGCAATTAATACAAGCCTTGCGGAGAATGACCACAACATTGTACGTAATTAATACAAGCCTTGCCAGGATTCACCACAAAGATGCGAAGTGGTAATACAAGAATTACAAGTCGTTATACAAGGATTACAAGTGATCGCAACAACGTTGCGGAAGTCTGTACAAGGATTACAGATGGTATTACGAGGATGTAAGGTGCTTATCCAGAACTCCCAAGTGATCAAAACAGCGTGTAAGACATTCATACAAGAGTTGCGGACATTAATATCAAAGTGTATGGAATCTCTACAAGAGTTGCGGGTGTTTATCCGCCGATGTAAAATCAAAAAACAAGAATGTAAACTGGAATTATGGCGCGGCAGAATTGGAAAACAACCCGGCAGAACGAATGTTTCGACTGGCAGGATGGATGTTTCTGTGAGCACGGTCAATATTCAAAGATTGCTGCAAGCTCGATAAAGAGTTCAACTTGAAAATCAAGAATTCGGGATGGGAAAATGAAGGTGTGGGCTGGATAATTGTGCCGGACTCCTTTCGAAAACAAACTGATTCAATGCTACATGCGTTTTTCGAAAGGTTTCTCGGGAACAGGTATCACTTTGCCAGCATGCGCAATCAAGGGGGTGGCGCAGACGAAGCATGCACGTTGTAGGAAAATTGTAGTCGCGCCATGACGTTTTTGATTGACGCCTCCATTGTTTCCTGTCATTCCGCGGCTCGGAGCATGTGCTTACAAGTTAGTTGAGATCCTTCGGCACTGCCCCAAATGCCGCTACGCCTCAGGACTAGTACCTGTTTTGGGTACAACTATTCTGTTTTCAATGTTGTTGCGGGATTTGCGATTGCCGCGGTGAAGGCCTTATACCCTACTGTTACAAGTGCAATCACCATAGTTGCGAAGATACCGATCAAGAATCTCGACCAATGCATTTCTACATGATAAGCAAAACCAGTTAGCCATTCGTTCATAAAATACCAGCACACAGGTGCGGCGACAAAGGAGGCGATGACGATCAGTCTCACGAACTCCTTTGAAAACAGCGTGATGATATTGAAAACCGTAGCGCCATGCACCTTTCTGATTCCAACTTCCTTTTGTTTTTGATTAGCCATGAAGGATATCAGGCCATAAAGTCCGAGGCAGCCGATAAAAATTGAGATACCGGAGAAAACACGAAATAAAGTAAGCATTCGTTCCTCCGTGCGATAGAGTCCCGCAATGTGTTCATCAAGAAATGTATAGTTGAAATAATAGTCTGGGTAAACTTCTTTCCATTCCTTTTCAACAAACTTTAGCGTTTCAGTCAGGTCTCCGATAATCTTTATTCCGGCATCGCCATAGAAATACGGAAAGTGCATAATGACCACCGGATCGATCGCATGGTGCATTGAACCTGTATGAAAGTTTTCAACAACTCCGACAACGGGCGCAGAGATGTCGTTCAATCCTACAGTTACATTTTTTCCAAGAATGTCTTCCGGATTATCAAATCCCAGGCGTTCGACAGCAGCACGATTAACAATCAATGGGTATTTACGCGCCTCCTGGTCCAGTGATCGAGCCGAAAGCAAAGCATCCGACTCAGTCAGGGCGCGTCCTGCAATAAGGGTTAAACCATAGGTGTCGATGTAATGCTCATCCGCAACCTTAATATTTACATCGTACTTTTGAGAAACATCGCCATCAGTCATGAACATACTTGTTCCAAGTCCGCTTTCAGAGACAGGCGCACCTACTGAAAAAGACAGATTTCCTATTTCCGGATTTGATTGCAAACGGGTTCGAAAAGATTGCAGGTGCTCGTCCTTGTTCGATGGCAGCTCGACATTGATGATCGCGTCTTTAACAAAGCCCATCGACCTGTTGGAAAAGAAAGCCATCTGATCCGTGACGATCAAGGTGGCGATAATCAATAATTGTGCAATGACAAACTGAAATACCACCAATACCTTTCGTACACCGCCTGACCCATGAGACATAGTGATCTTATTCTTTAATACTGCAATCGGACTGTAGCCTGAAAGAATTAACGAAGGGTATAAGCCTGCAAGGATTGTGACAGTAAGGACGAGCACAGCTACAAATCCAAATAAGTTTATATCATTGAACAATGTGCGGGATATTTCCTTTTCCATGAATGTATTCAGAAGCGGTAACATCCATTCCACGATGCCGAGAGAAATAAGGGTCGCAAAAATTACCAGCAGAAATGTTTCACCCAGGAAGTAAGTCACAAGTTGTCGTCTGGCGGCGCCAAGCGTTTTACGGATGCCGATCTCCTTTGACTTCTTCATTGCAAGCGCTGTTGCCAGGTTAATAAAATTTATACAGGCGATCACGACGATGAACAATCCCAGCAAACCCAGTAACATTAAACGTGTTTTTGAAACAGCGTCATCCTGGTATCGTGAATCAAAGTGAATGTCACTTAAAGCCTGAAGTCTATACTTTCGACCAACGTCATCTTCGGGGTGGTATTTTGTTGTGAAAGGAACAAGGCGTTGTTCAATTGATTCGGGTGACACATCCGGTGTAAGGGCAATGTAGCAATAACCAGACGAGTTTATTCCCCACTGATCTATCGGCAATCCGAGAATGTCTTCCGAGAAGGATGGCATCGATACAACCATTGAAAACTGGATGTGCGAGTTTGCCGGCGGATCAGCAATAATGCCAGCAACTTCGACATCAATTACATTCTTAATCTTAAAACGGGTCGGCTCATCCGAGCCGAAAATCTTTCTAGCAGTAGAAGCAGTGAGAAAAACTTTTCCAGGATCCTTTAATGCTTTTGCAGGGTTGCCGGATTCCACTTTAAAATCGAAAAGTCTGAAAAATGCCGAGTCGGCGAATATTACATGATCAAGCAATATTTTATTGTCTCCATACACGACCATTGTTTCACCCTGATCATGGTATTGGGTCACAAGCGGCACATCCGTAAAATCATTTCGGAAAGCGTTGGCGAATGGGTACGGTGTTGCACGGCTGTGTTCAACGCCTGATGCGTTTTCCGAATCCAGCACGATGCGATAAATGTTGCTTGCGTTTTGATGAAATCTGTCAAAACTAAGATCATGCATGATCAGCAGGTAGATGACAATACAACAAGTCACCCCGATACTTAATCCGAGAATATTAATAAGTGAGTAATTCTTATTTCTAAGAAAATTACGAATGCTGACAACAAAATAATTTCTGATCATAGTAAAGTGTTTTTATTCCGAACGAAGGGTATTGACCGGATTCATGGTTGCGGACTTAATTGTCCGGAAAGCGATAGTGGCAAATGCAATTGCAGAAGTCACCGCAAGACCGCTGGCGAATACTTTCCACCCCAGCTCAATGCGATGCGTATAATTCGCCAAAAACTTCGACATCGCAAACCACGCTAGAGGCGCTGACAACGCGAACGCCAGCAGAACAAGCTTTGCAAACTCCTTCGTAAACATATTCACGATTGTAAGTGACGAGGCACCCATTACTTTTCTGATCCCAATCTCTTTTGTTTTCATCTTCGACATGAACAACACCAGCCCGTAGAGACCCAGGCAGCCAATGAAAATCGCAACCCCTGCAAAAATTGAAATCAACAACGCAACCTTCTTTTCGCCTTCGTAAAAAGCTGCAACACGCTGATCAAGGAACTGACCATTGAAGGAATATTCGGGATGAACCTGCTTCCAGTCAATTGCCAACGTCGACATCGCCTCATCCCATCTCCCATCAGCAATACGGACGCCAGCGGTGTGAAAGCGTTCGCTGTTATACATTAAAAACAATGATGGAAGTTTGCGTTTTAAGGAAGCCGTTTGAAAATCGGCTACAACGCCCTGCACCTGAAGAATCCTGCCATTATACTGGAAAGCCTCGCCGATCGCATCCTGCGGGTTTTCAAATCCCAATTCACGTATGAGCGATTCGTTGACAAGAATATTCCGAAATGTATCGGTCGGCTGTAAATTCGTTCCAGCGACTAATTGTATTCCATATAGGGAAATAAATGAAGTATCGATCGCTATGTATTGAAAATTATAATCGGTAGCATTCGACGAACGCCGGAGCGATGTTGCACTACTTGACGTTGAAGAAGGCGGTGATGTGGAAAAGCTTACTGATTCAACATTTGGGTTTGTGCGAATTAATGCATCCAACGCGGAGATCTTTCCCGGATCTGCATCCGGCAACTGCATCACGACAATACCGTCTTTCTTAAATCCCATGTCGAATTGATCTAGAAAGTCCATTTGCCAATACATGGTGATCGTACCAATGATGAACAGCTGGGTAATAAAAAACTGAAATACAACCAATCCTTTTCTGAATGAAAAGCCACCAAGCGCTGTGCTATTGATCCTGCTTTTGATTGCGTCGACGGGCTTAAATGCGGAAAGCTTCAGCGCAGGATAGACACCAGCAAGTATCGTTACGAGCAGGAGTAACGTGATCAGAAAAGAAATCAGGCGTACATCACTGGCAATATTTGACAGTAACTGAACATTTAAAAACGGGTTGATGTACATCATGATGATGAGCTCCAGCAGCCCGAGGGAAATAATCATGGAGATCAATGTGATGATAAAAGTCTCACCGATAAATTGAAAGGCGAGCTGCGCACGGATTCCTCCGATCACCTTTCGAACACCAACTTCTTTTGCGCGTGTTATTGCAATCGCTGTGCTGAGATTAACAAAATTGACAATTGCCGTTATCAGAAGAAATGCGCCGATAATGATCATTGTATATATCGACGCCCATCCCACGGATGTGTGCCGGTAATTTCCGAAGCGCTGATTGAAATGAAGATCAGCAAGTGGCTGAAGGTAAAGGGTACGTTTGCGCCCGGTGTCATCATGTGCGTTAGAAATTTCAGCTATGCGTTTCAGCTTTTCGTCTACCTGCGCAGACGATACATTTGGGTTCAGTAGCAAATAGATTTGATTCTCGCTTGAAACACTGTTCCAGCTATCAGCTGCCTCCCAGTCTTTGCGTATTGTTTCGTAAGAAATCAACACGTCGAATGGAAAATGTGTGTTGTCGGGAAAATCTTCAAGGACACCTGTAACCTTCAATTCAAGATCGCGGTCGAGTGACAACGTTTTACCGATAATATCGGTTGAGTTGAAATATTTGATCGCGTTGCGGGCTGACAACACAACGGTGTTTGGATCGATAAATGCCGTGTTCGGGTCGCCATTCAGCCACTGGCGATCCAATATCTTATACAATGCCGGTGATACAAAGGCAATACCGGAATTCTCCTCGAATGATTTATCTCCCTCCCCGTTTTCGAATGTTATCAAACCATTCTCCTTATAAGAAATAAAGGCAACTTCGTCTGCGGGCGTAAATTCTGACTGGAATGTCTGCACGAGTGGAATGGAGACACCTGCGCCATATTCTACGCCAGATGAGACCGTGCTTTCCGTTACAACCCGGTAGATGTTGTCTGCTTTTGTGTGATAAGTATCGTAACTCATCAGGTAAGATGTCAACAGATACACATTGATGGCACCTGTCATTCCCAGGACAAGGCCGGCGATGTTAATAGTTGTCGCACTGAAATTCCGTCTGATATTTCTAAGCGCGGTAATGAGATAGTTTCGGATCATATTATTCTTCTTTCAATGATTCAACCGGGTTTACAAAAGAGGCACGTACAGACTGATAGCTCACAACGAGAATAGCGATCACGATAACGAGTAGTCCGCCAACGAACAACAGATAAATCGGAATATCGATCTGATAAGCAAAACCTTTTAACCATTCTTTCATCAGTAGATAAGCTGCGGGCGCTGCGACGACAAAGGAAATCAAGATCAGCTTGACAAAATCAATCGAAAGCAAACCAACGATCAGCATGCTGGAGGCTCCAAGGATCTTTCGGATACTGATTTCCTTTTTCCTTTGTTGTGCGGTATACGCTGCTAACCCGATCAGCCCGAGACAAGCGATTGTCAATGCGAGACCAGTGAAAATATTAAACAGCGAACCGAGTCTCACTTCCTGCTTATACAGGTTATCGTAGGTGGTATCGAGGAACGAATACGAAAAAGGAGCCTTGTCGTTGTGGCTTTTCCAGGCCGCACCGATATCAGCAATTGTTTTCTGGTAGTCAGAAGGATCAATCTTAACGTGGATAAAACGCTGATTCGGATAGAGGAAAAACACAAGCGGACGAATGTCATTTTTCAACGATTCAAAATTGAAATCCTTAACCACGCCAATGACCGTATAAGTGTATCCGTTGTCGATCGTCCGGCCAATCGGGTCGCCATGGAAAAGAGATTCAGCTGCGCGTTCATTAATCACGATCGCTATGCTGTCGGCTTGTATGTCGCGTGAGAAATTCCGTCCAGCTACAAACTCATAATTGATTACCTCCAGGAAATCATGGTGTACCCGCGAGTAACTGACGAGCTTCCTGTTGTCGCCATGATCCTGCGTGGTGACAAACATGCCATCGTAGTCGCCAACGGGGCGATGTGTTGATGCACCTACCTTCTTTACGGCCGGAAGGGTCTTTATCGTGTTCAGGAAAGTTTGCTGGTTTGCCAGCGTTTCACCGTTATCAATGATCAGAATGTTCTCTTTATCAAAGCCGAGCTTCTTAGAACGCATGTAATCGAGTTGGCGTTGAACGATCAACGTGCATGTGATCAGTGTTATTGAAATTACAAACTGAACGACGACGAGCGTGTCGCGTAGCTTGCTTCCTCTGAAACCTGAACGCAGCTTCCCTTTTAAGACCTCGCCTGGCTGGAAAGATGAAAGGAAAAATGCAGGATAGCTTCCGGCAAGGACACCGAGAACCAAAACAAACAATAGCAGGTAAAAAGCAGCGGTCGGCTCAACCAGTATATCAAAACTGATTTCCTTTCCAATGATGGACGTAAACGGATACCTGAGCAGTTCAATGATTCCTAACGCCGCGAGCGTACTGATCGCAACGATCACAACACACTCGAGAATGAACTGTCGCATGAGGTTTGTGCCCGATGACCCGAGTACTTTTCGGACGCCAACTTCTTTAGCACGATTTGCAGACCTCGCTGTTACCAGGTTAATAAAATTGACGGACGCAAGTAATAGAACAACCAGTCCTACTATTCCGAAAATATAATTCGTTGTCACACTTCCGCTGGGTTCAAAATTGCCCTGAACATTTGACTTAAGATGAATATCCGTCAATGCTTCCGGAACCAGCCTTATAACAAGACCTTCCTTTTTGAGGCGTTCGAAGCCCTTCATGTTTTTCACAAAAAGCGCCTCAAACTTTGATTCAGCTGAGTGGATATCTGCATTCTTATCAAGCAACACATAAGTCGAAAGATTCATGCTGTCCCAATGACGCGCACGTCCGGCTGGGATGGATTCCAGCGATGCCAGCGCCGAATATTTTATATGCGAATTAGCTGGCGCTTCATTGATGACACCAGTCACCTGGTAAGGCTCATTGTCGATGAGTATCGATTGACCAATGACTTCCGACCAGTTTTCAGTTTCAAAATACTTCTGCGCCATGGACGGCGTTAACACGACTGTATATGGATTCTCAAGTACAGTGCTTCGCTTGCCTGCGAGTAAACTGAAGTCGAATACGTCGAGAAATTTTGGGTCGACATAGAACACTTTGTCTTCTGAAAAGATCTTCTCACCACTCTTGAAAATCTTTGAATCTTCGGGTGTTACACGAACCGCTGTTTCGATCTCCGGAATATCGGATGTTAACGCATCAGCAAGCGCGGGGAATGTCGAATTTAAATGAGACGAACGTCCACCCATGTCAAGGATCGAAGTGATCCGAAAAATCCTATCCGCGCGCGAATGGAAAGAATCGTACGATAATTCATGTCGGATAAACAATGCGATGAGCAACGCCACCGCAATACCAACCGACAAACCAACGATGTTGAGCGTCGTATAAAACCGGTCCTTTGTAAAATTCCGGAAAGCAATCTTCAGGTAAGTGATGAACATATTCTGTATTTGAGCAGCGACGTTTACCACAATCAGGCCATACTTGTAAATGACTGATTATCAGAACTGAATTTAAACATAAAACTTTGAAATGATTGAATGTTGTATCACTTTTGATACACTCAATCAATCAGAAACGATACACTTCGATATGACAGATGCACGCATCCTTATTGTTGATGACGACCGCGATATACTGGAAACTGCACGTATGTTCCTGAAACAGGAATGCAAAGAAGTGCGGCTGGAACAGGATCCCAAATGCATTATTGATCACATGCAAAAAGCGGATTTCGACGTGATCCTGCTCGATATGAACTTCAAAGCTGGTGTGAATGATGGTGAAGAAGGATTTTACTGGCTCAATGAAATCCTCACGTATGACCCGGCTGCTGTGGTGATTCTCATCACTGCTTACGGTGAAGTTGACATCGCCGTGAAGGCAATGAAGCACGGTGCAACGGACTTTGTATTGAAGCCGTGGAAAAACCAAAAGCTCCTCGCTACAATCAGCTCCGCCGTCCAACTACGACAGTCGAAAAAGGAGATCGACAAGCTCAAATCCACCCAGGAAACATTACGCGACGATATCGACCTTCCGTATGCTGACTTTGTCGGTGACTCACCGGCGATCCGTCGTGTCAATGAACTTATTGATCGCGTTGCGGGCACAGACGCGGACGTGCTGATTCTTGGTGAAAACGGAACAGGAAAAGAACTGGTAGCGCGCGCGTTGCATCGCCGTTCTCACCGCCGAAACGAGGTGTTTATCAATGTCGACTTAGGCGCCTTGACAGAAACGCTTTTTGAAAGCGAACTCTTCGGGCATGTAAAGGGGGCGTTTACAGATGCAAAAGCTGATAAGCCAGGACGATTTGAACTCGCTTCGAAAGGAACGATCTTCCTTGACGAGATTGGAAATTTACCAATGCCTCTCCAGGCGAAATTGCTTACCGTACTTCAAAACAAAAAAGTTCAGCGCGTAGGGTCAGGAAAAGAAATTCAGCTCGACTTCAGACTGATCTGCGCGACAAATAATGATCTTCACGAAATGGTAGCGGAAAAAAAATTCCGACAGGATCTTCTGTACAGGATTAACACTGTCGAAATACGAATGCCTCCTTTGCGGGAACGAACAGAAGACATTCCTGTTTTATCAGAACATTTTCTTACCGTATATGGAAAGAAGTATAAAAGATTGGGGATGAAGATCGATAAGGCACTTATGCAAAAGATGCTGAAATATTCGTGGCCTGGAAATATTCGCGAGCTCCAACACACAATCGAAAGAGCGGTAATTCTGAATGACGAAAAGGTGATCAGATCTTCCGAACTCGTTCTCGGGACTACCGTCTCCAGAAAAAGAAATGACGATCACCCGAAAACGCTTGAAGAAATGGAGCGCCTCTTTATTATACAATCACTGGACGAAAATGATGGTAACGTCAGTCAGACGGCCGAAGCACTCGGCATGACAAGAACGGCGTTGTACCGACGAATGCGTAAACATGGTATCCAATAAACAATGATCCTCAAAAGGTTTAATGCGCTCGTGATCATAAGGCTGATACTGTTGTTCGGCAACGTACTGATCATTGCTTCCATTTTTGGTGACAAGCGATTGTTCTTCAACCAGGTTATTTTGTGCACCATCCTTGTTGTTCAAATCTATGAGCTACTCCGGTTTATCAATCACACAAATCGAGAGCTGTCGCGGTTCTTCCTTGCCATTAAACATTCGGATTTTTCCGTAACGTTTCGCCAGGCATCGCTAGGTAGCTCCTTCCGCGAGCTCCAGGAAAGTCTTTCATTGATCATAGACTCGTACAAGCAGGTAAAAATCGAGAAGGAGGCGCAGTTCCATTTGCTCCAGATGCTCGTGAATCAGATCCAGGTTGGCATCATCGTCAGTGAGGATGATGATATTGTTTTCATGAATCCATCAGCCGAAAAAATTCTTGGCGTGAGTGGCATCAAAAACTGGCGGATATTGACGCAACTTAATCCCGACACAACCGCGCAGCTCGAACAACTTGGCGACCAAAACAGAAAGCTGCTGGAAATCAAAGTCGGCTCCGAAGTAAAGTTCATTACAACGGACGTGAGCTCGATGATCGTGCTAAACAAAAAACAAAAGCTGATCACCTTCCAGGAGATCAACGCGGAGATCGAACAAAAGGAAATTGAAGCGTGGCATAAGCTGATTCGCATTCTCACGCATGAGATCATGAATTCGGTAACACCGATCGCATCACTGAGCGAAACGATGCAAATGATTCTCGAACATAAGGATGGAACGCAACGCAACGTTGCTGACCTCCGTGATGAGCAGATCGGTGATATCAGGTTTTCGTTGAATACCATCCGAAAACGAAGTGATGGGCTGCTGAATTTTGTTGAGAACTACCGCAAACTCAGCCGAGTGCCCACGCCGGAATTTCAGGTTATTATCCTACGAGAATTCGTCGAAAGCATTTTGAAACTGATCGACGAACAGGTTCATAAAAAGGGGGTGGTGTTGTCTGTCGACATCAAGAGCGAAGCAAAACTTTTTGCTGATCCTGTGCTGGTCGAGCAGGTATTGATCAATTTACTTGTGAATGCCATTCACGCCGTTGCCGATGTTCAGAACCCGGTCATCCAGATCCGCCATAGCGAAAGCGAATCAAATTCGTTTCTTGCAATCGCGGACAACGGCAAAGGCATTACACAAAAAGAGATCGGGCAGATCTTCATTCCATTTTTTTCAACAAAACGAGATGGTTCCGGAATTGGACTGAGTTTATCAAAACAAATCATGGCCGCGCACGGCGGATCAATAAAAGTTGAATCTGAACCCGGCGTTGGAACAACGATGACACTTCGCTTTCGTAGCACGCACCGGCTGTAACCAACCATCCACAGGTATGTACTTTGCTGGTGAGTATGGTCGTCCCCACCACCGCCGGATCTAATTCAGATCTCACGGGCATATTTTTATTGTCCCCTTCCCTGCTATCACAATTTTTGCACTAAACCAAAATATTATGGCAGACTACAATCGCAATCGAGGAAACAGCTATCGTTCGCAGCAGGAGTGGGATCGCGACAGTGATCAGAACGACCGTTGGAACGAAGGAAGCTCAGGCCAATGGAGTTCGCAAATGAATGACGACAACAGCCGCGGCTACATGCGTTCCGGTCGTCGTTATGACGATCAGAACCAGTGGAATCGTGATTCGGGGTCGGGCAGGATGAGCCAGGATCGTGAAAGTCATTACAGCTCAGGCAGCAACATGGATAATAATTTCGGCTACGGCGGAAGAGAATATGGATCATCATATGGCGGGGGAAATTATCGTGGAGAGAACTCGTACTATGATAGAGGGTCTTACGGACAAAGCAATCGCCCATCATACGGAAGCGGAAGAAATTTATACGACCGCGACTATGAAGGATTTAGCCGAAACGAAGGCTACCGTAACAATATGGGCTCCTCCGGAATAGGCGGAAGCAACTATGGAAGCTATGGTACTTACGGAAACTACGATAACGAAGGAAAACAGCATCGCAGCTATGATGAAAATCCATTTTATGGTTCATCGAACATGCGTAACTATCGTGGTTCCGATTATGGAAATTATTACGGAAGAAGCCGCGGCGACCAGCATGACCCCAATGATCGTTCATGGTGGAACCGGACGAAAGATGAAGTGTCGAGCTGGTTCGGAGACGAAGAAGCGGAACGCAGGCGCGAACGAGATATGCGGAATAGTCATCGCGGAAAAGGTCCACGCAACTACAGCAGATCAGACGACCGGATCAAGGAAGACGTGAACGACAGATTGAGCGACGATCCGTGGGTAGATGCTTCTGAAATTGACGTTACCGTGAATAACGGAGAAGTTACATTAACAGGAACCGTGAACAATCGCAGCGACAAACGCAGAGCGGAAGATCTTGCCGAAGCGGTGTCCGGCGTTAAGAATGTCGAGAACAGAATCCGCGCTGGAAGAACGAGTGATATGAACACCGGAATGGGTGGATCTTATAATTCAGGTACATCGGGATCTCAGAGCGGTGTAACCGGATCTACAACAACTGACAAGGCGAAAAATAAATCAAGTTTTGTAAGCAACACATAGCGGTTGGTTTTTTGCATATGGGTTACGAGAGGGTGCGCGAGCATCCTCTCTTGTTTAAAATGGATGGTACTATCAGTTTCGTGAAAGATAATCGAGGCGTTTAAGGAGCGCTGGAATACGAAATTCACCCTTCATTGCCTTAATCTTATCGGATACTTCGTCGACATTTATCCCGATCGCGGTAACATACAGGGGTTGCTTGCTTCCACCGCGGTAAACCTCGCGTGCGAGCATATTGATCTCAGCGAATTTTTTCTTCGCAATACCGACAACCGGGACAGTTCTGTTCAGATGCTCATATAAGTGAAATCCCAGTCCGGGCTTTTCGTGATCGTCGAGGAAAACATAACCATCAATGATCATCACGTCAGCATTGGAAGAATTAAGCTTACCGATGATCTTTAAAAGACATGGCAGCTCCCGTTTGTAAAAGGCGCCCGGCTCGTAATCCGCGACATTGATGATGAGTTCTTTGTAAACCTCTTTCGGATGAATATCATCCCAGGATTCAAATGCGATCCCGACTGCTTGCGCAATGTTGCCGTTGTAATAAACGTCGAAAGCGTAAATCATTCTTCTCGCGTATGATTCTAACGATTTTCAGGTCCTGGCGTGGTTCGTTTCGTTCCTGAATATAATTCATACTCCAACAGACGGCAGTCGAGTTTGGCAGTATAAAATTCAATTCGTTTACTCGCGCGCAGTCCGATCTTTTTTGCGAGATCAAGGTTTCCGGTAAAGATGTATCCCGAATAACCCTGACACTTCTTTTTCATAAAGTCACCAATGCGCGCATAAGTACTTTCGAGCGCATTAACCTCACCTAATCGTTCCCCGTACTCGGGATTGAAATACACAACGCCCGGTTGTTCTGGCACCGGAGTATCCTCAAAATCACACACGGCGAAAGAAATATAATCTGCAACGCCCGCGATATCAGCATTGACTTTTGAAACCTTGATTGCATCGTCGCTGATATCGGTTGCAATTATTTTCAGATCGGGCACGTCAATGATCTGCTCCTTCAGCCTGGTTAATTCTTCCTGGTAAAGTCTTTCATCGTACCCTTTCACATGCATAAAAGAATAGTTCGTGCGAAATAAACCCGGGCGTCTGTTTGTGGCTATCAACGCAGCCTCGATCGCTACTGTTGACGAACCACACATCGGGTTAACAAATGGTGAAACACGATCCCATTTCGTGGCCATGATCGTGGATGCGGCCAACGCTTCGAGCATCGGCGCCTTTCCGGGAATTTTCCGGTAACCGTGCTTGGCTAAGGTTTCACCCGAGGTATCGAGAAACACATCTGCCCGATCTTCCTTCCAATACAAATGAATGACTGTTTTGTTCATCTCCGATCCGGAATTCGGTCGCGAACCGGTTTTTTTCCGCATGCGGTCAACAATGGCGTCCTTCACCCGCACGTTGATAAACATGTTGTTGTTGACAGTAAAGTGATCTACCGTGCTAGTGATTGAGACGTATCCCTGCGTATCGATTAATTCTTCCCATGGCAAAGACGCCACTTCATCGTAAACGTCATCGGGCTTGTTACATCTGAACGACTTGAGGGAATAATGTACCTGGCTCGCACATCGCAAATTAAGATTCAGTCGCACACAGTCGGTAACGGTGCCTTTTATCTCAACACCCGTTACGAAAGCATTTTCAATCTCGTAGCCAAGCGCTTCAACTTCCATTCGGAGATACGGCGCCAGGCGCTTATTGCAGGTAATAATGATGCGACTTGGTTGTTCAAATACGTTCATGCTGCAAGATTATGGGTTTTAGGGCAGATAAGCGATTTCCTTGAAACCATAGCTTCGTACACCATCCACGGTGTCAAGCTGCAAACGGCCTATTTCGTCAATGCCTGCTATACTTCCCTGAATGATATCCGTTCCGGCCCTGAAAACATGCATTTCATGTTTCCTGTAAAGAGAAGCGAGATATTCCTCTTTCAGTCGCTGACGATACCCATTCTTCAACTGGAAGTAATAAAACTCAAAACGGGCCAGCACGTCGTGAAGCATCGATTCAAGCTCAAAGTCAGCCCTTGTTTCAACCAGCAGCGAGGTTGCCTTCGGTATTGTGAATTGCGCCTGGTTCACATTTAAACCGATACCGACCACGGTTTTTGAAACTTGTAGTCCCTGAATTTGGTTTTCAACCAGGATACCGCAGATCTTCCTTTCTCCTATAAGAATATCGTTTGGCCACTTGATTTGCACGGTGGCACCGGATTTATCGACAAGTACATCACGGATTGCAAGGGATGTAATGATATTCAGAAAGAATTGGTCTTTCACCAGCAAGAACACCGGTTTCAGTATTATTGACAACGTTAGGTTTTTACCAGGCTCGCTTATCCAGGTATTACCGCGCTGTCCGCGACCTGCCTGTTGATTGTTTGTGACCACAACCGTTCCATCAATAAAGGTTGGCAGGTTGCTGATTTCAAGGGCAAGTGTGTTGGTTGAATGACATTCTGGCACGAAAACCAGGTTCTTTCCTATGAAAACGGTATTGGCAGGAATTTTATACAATAGGAATTTATTTAGTTTTGTACGTTGATAACCGCTAGACCAAAAACCGAAGATAGTTTAATGGCCAAAAAAAAGAAGGGCATCAGTTCTGAGAAACTCAGTGAAATCATTGTTAAAGGGATGCAGGAAAAAAAGGCCATTGATATCGTCGTCATGGACCTCCGCAAGGTAAAAAATGCCGTTGCCGATTTTTTCGTAATTTGTTCCGGAAACTCAGACAAACAACTGGATGCCATCGCTGATTCAGTAGACCAGGAAGTATTTAAGACATTTAAAGAAAACCCCTGGCATACGGAAGGAAAAAACAATAAAGAGTGGATGTTGCTCGACTATATAAATGTCGTGGCGCACGTCTTCCGTAAAGATCGACGAGAGTTTTATGCGTTAGAAAGACTCTGGGGCGATGCGGATATCGTTGAAATTCCAGATGCTCAATAACCAAACCACCCGCTTACCGTTATTCACTTAGATAATTTTTTGACACACTAAAAATGGCTGACAACAAGAACAACAAACCTCTGCTACCCAATAAGGCCCCGCGTGGCAACTACCAGATTTGGGTCATCCTGGCAACTATTGCCGTGATTCTGGGGGTTATGTATATCAATAATTCCAGCGACCTGAAGGAGATCACCCAATATGAATTTGAACAAATGGTTAAAAGCGGCGACGTTCGAAAAGTTGCCCTGATCAAGAACCAGGAGTTGGTTGAAGTTACGCTCAAAACAGAAGCGCTTCAGAATGCTAAATACAAACAACAGATCAACGAAGGCCCACTTGGATCCAACAACAATACAGGCCCCCACTTTAAGCTCCGAATCACTTCTATTGACCGTTTCGATGAGAAATTCGAAGAACTGACAAACAAAATTCCGGATGCAAACCGCCCTGAATACATCTCCGAAAAACGTGAAGATTACTTCGGCGTGTTCGTCCAATGGGGCTTCTTATTCCTCTTGCTTTTTGGATTCTGGATGCTGATGCGTCGTATGACCGGCGGTGGCGGCCCAGGTGGACAGATATTCAATATCGGTAAGTCGAAGGCTGCACTTTTCGACGCCGAAAACAAAGTAAAGATCACTTTCGAAGATGTTGCTGGTCTTGACGAGGCCAAAGAAGAAGTAAAAGAGATTGTGGACTTCTTGAAAAACCCGGGCAAATTCACAAAGCTTGGTGGTAAAATTCCGAAAGGTGCGTTGCTGGTAGGCCCTCCGGGAACGGGTAAGACATTGCTTGCAAAAGCAGTTGCGGGAGAAGCGGGTGTTCCATTCTTCTCGCTGTCCGGCTCCGACTTCGTTGAAATGTTCGTAGGTGTGGGTGCCGCACGTGTTCGCGACCTGTTCAAGCAAGCAAAGGAAAAGGCACCTTGTATTATTTTCATTGATGAAATTGACGCTATTGGCCGTTCACGCGGAAGAGGCCAGATGCCTGGCGCAAACGACGAACGCGAGAATACATTGAACTCGTTACTTGTAGAGATGGATGGTTTTGCTACCGATTCAGGTGTGATCATCCTTGCTGCGACCAACCGCCCTGACGTATTGGATTCGGCATTGTTACGTCCAGGTCGTTTCGATAGACAAATCAGCATAGATAAGCCGGATATCGTTGGCCGTGAACATATTTTCAGAGTTCACCTGAAGCCAATTAAGCTTGATCCGGCAGTTGATATTAAAGGACTTTCAGCGCAAACGCCCGGTTTTGCCGGAGCAGAAATAGCCAACGTTTGTAATGAGGCGGCATTGATTGCTGCACGTCGTGATAAGAAACACGTGGAGATGCAGGACTTCCAGGATGCGATTGACCGTGTCATCGGCGGACTCGAGAAGAAGAATAAGATCATTTCGCCGGAAGAAAAGAAAATTGTTGCCTTCCATGAAGCGGGTCACGCAGTTGCAGGATGGTTCCTGGAGCATGCCGATCCATTGGTGAAGGTCAGTATCGTACCACGCGGCGTGGCAGCGCTTGGATATGCACAATACCTGCCGAAAGAACAGTTCCTCTATCAGACTGAACAAATGATGGATGAGATGTGCATGGCATTTGGTGGTCGTGCCGCTGAGGAAATTGTATTTGGTAAGATTTCAACGGGCGCCCTAAGCGATCTTGAAAGGATTACGAAAATGGCCTACGGTATGGTAACCATTTATGGCATGAATAAGGAGATCGGCAATATGTCGTACTACGATTCTAAGCAAGCCGACTACGCATTCCAGAAACCATACTCTGATGCAACCGCTGAAAAGATCGACAAGGAAGTCCGAAAGATCATCGACGAAGCTTACCAGCGTACGCGCGCATTACTCACACAGCATCGTCAGCACCTTGACGTGATTGCCAAAGAGCTTCTAGAAAAAGAGATCCTGTTCCAGGCCGACCTGGAGAGACTGATCGGTAAACGCCCGTTCGATAAACCAACAACTTATCAACAGTTTACCAACGGACAGGGTAAGTATGAAAAGAAATCGCATGAGGCTGAACAGCCAGGCGTCGACATCCCTCCTACGCTTGAGGGCGATAAGCCGGATAAAGTCGGACGATAGAAACAGAAAACTCAGGTCGAAAGCCTGAGTTTTTTTATGCCTTCGTACACGGAAAATTGTGTTAGTCTTTGAGTCTGTTGACATTTATCTTTGCGACCGGAATGAACGCCGCTTCTTTTATAACAGCAGTCGATCAAATGACAATTACTGACCTAGGGAATAAAAAAATATACTTCGCTTCCGATTTCCATCTCGGCGTTCCCGATTATGAAAGAAGCCTGGCCCGTGAAAAACGAATCGTTGCATGGCTCGACTCCATCAAAGCCGATGCCCATACGATATTCCTGCTTGGCGATATCTTCGACTTCTGGTTTGAATACCGGTATACCGTTCCAAAAGGTTATATCCGTTTGCTCGGTAAATTAGCAGAGCTCCGCGACGCCGGTATTCCGATAATTTTCTTTAGTGGTAACCATGATCTTTGGATGCGGGACTACTTTCCCGCTGAACTGGGAATACCGATATATCACGAGCCGCAGTTACTCGAAGTCGGCAATCAAAAACTGCTTATTGGTCATGGTGATGGACTCGGTCCGGGTGATAAAACATACAAGCTTCTAAAGAAGTACTTCTTTACCAGTAGCGTCGCACAGTGGTTATTCAGATGGCTGCATCCAAACATCGGCATGCATCTCGCCAACGCATGGTCTAAGCACAGTCGCATCACAAACATCAAAAAGGACGAGCAAAAGTTTTATGGCGAGAGTGGAGAATTTCTTTGGGTATTTTGCAAAGAAATTGAGAAGACTACGCACCACGATTATTACATTTTCGGACATCGTCATCTGCCATTAGATCTCGAAGTGGCATCAGGAAGCAGGTATATTAACCTCGGCGAGTGGGTCAACTATAACACATACTGTGTATATGACGGCACGAAAGTTGAACTTAAAACATTTGAATCTTAACAATGAAAGTTCTATCAATCCTTCTCTTTCTTGTTCCACTTTCACTCGTTGCACAAAAGGAATTAAAAACAATTGAGGTCAGTGATACGATTTTGTCAATCACGATTGACAGACCCGGCGACCTTTATGTGATCACCCAAGGCGGACACTATCAACGATTAAATGAGAATGGTGAGCTTGAAATTCTTTACAAGCATATTCCTCCCACGCTTTTTGATCCGCATGACGGAAGTCGTTTGTTTGCCTATTATCGCGCAAAGCAAGAGTACGCTTACTTAAATCCTTCCTTCCAGGTATCGAGCGGATTTCGTGTCGATTCTGCGTTTGTGATCCAACCCTGGCTTATTTGTCCGTCGGGAGATCATAAGCTCTGGATGCTTGATGTCGCCGATCATCGTCTGAAAAAAATTAATGTGCAAACCGCTGAAGTCGAGGTTGAGGCGGAGATTGAATTGGGAGTGATCAACGATGTAAAAACGATCAGCACGATGCGCGATTACCAGGGGTTCGTTTTCCTGTTAAGACCCGGCGACGGCATTTACATTTTTTCGAGAATGGGGAAACATGTCCGAACAATTAAATCTCCCACGATTAGCTCATTCAACTTTATCGGCGAAGAACTCTACTATCCCGAAAACGGAAAGATCGTTTTATTCGATCTTTTTACCGCGGAAACACGTGAAATCGCCGTACCCGGAGTAATAAAGGGTGACATCATCATCAGTGAACACCGTTTGTTTGCGGCATCGCCCACCTCCGTAACGATCTATGAATTTAAACTGTGACGGAAATCCATGCGCAGAGTATTATCTGTTCATTTTTGAACATATTTGTACAATCAAGGACAAAATACAAAGCCCCTGCTCGCTTATTTTGGTCGACAAACAAAAAACAATATTTGTAAGCCGCTAAAGAACAAGCAGATGCCCACAGAATGACGCCGCGTATGAAAGCAGCATTTTTCTGGCACCGTATTTCCTTACCATAAACGTTTTACTTAAACCTGACTACTGTGAGCCAAGAAGGCGGAAAAATTCTGATGATCGATGACGATGAGGATGTGCTGTTGGCAGCGAAGATGCTCCTGAAAAAACAGAACCATCATGTTATCATCGAAAAGAATCCCAACAAGATCCCATTCCTTTTAAACAACGATACTTACGATGTCATCCTGCTGGACATGAATTACAGCAAGGACATCACCAGCGGAAAGGAAGGATTCCATTGGCTCGAACAAATCCTCGAACGCGATCCGAACGCCGTCGTTATTCTTATCACCGCGTTCGGCGATGTTGAAATGGCCGTGCGGGCTCTTAAACAAGGCGCGACAGACTTTATTCTTAAGCCGTGGCAAAATGAAAAGCTTGTCGCGACAATTTCAACTGCGATCAGATTGAAGCAGTCATACAATCAGGTTGACAAGCTGAAGAAGGCCAAGGAAATGCTTGAAGAACAGATCAGCAAACCTTTCGGTGAGATCATCGGTCAGAGTGCGGCAATCAAAGAAGTGTTTGCGTTGATTGAGAAAGTCGCGAAGACAGATGCGAATGTTCTGATCCTCGGTGAAAACGGTACGGGCAAAGAACTGATTGCGCGCGCCATTCACCAACGTTCATTGCGGAAAGATAACAGCTTCGTTTCCGTCGACATGGGTGCCATTACAGAGACACTTTTTGAAAGTGAATTGTTCGGCCACAAGAAAGGCGCGTTTACCGACGCGCGTGAAGACAGACCCGGACGATTTGAGCTTGCCAATGGCGGAACACTTTTCCTGGATGAGATCGGTAACTTAAGCATGGCTCTCCAAAGCAAATTGTTAAGCGCATTACAATCACGACAGGTGACAAGAGTCGGCGCAAATCAACCCCTAAACGTCGACATCAGATTGATCTGTGCTACCAATATGCCACTGCCGAAAATGATTCAGGAAGGAACTTTCAGGCAGGATTTGCTTTACAGGATCAATACAGTTGAGATACATGTGCCGCCGTTGAGCGACCGCGTTGAAGATATTCCGTTGCTCGCGAATCATTATCTGAATTATTATTCAAAGAAATATCACAAAGTCGTTACAACTATTGCTGCGGATGCAATGGACAAACTAAAACGCTACGCGTGGCCGGGAAATATCAGAGAACTGCAGCATGCAATCGAACGTGCAGTAATCATGACCGATTCATCAAGCTTGCAGGAAACAGATTTTTTACTCAGCAGGTCTTTGACGTCGAACCCTTCTAACGCCAATACGTTAAATCTAGATGAAGTAGAACGGGCAGCGATTGCAAAAGCATTGCAGATGCACAGCGGGAATATCTCCAAAGCAGCAGATGAGCTTGGACTTACGCGCGCTTCCCTCTACCGACGGATGGAGAAATACGGGCTTTAAATACAAAGAGCATGAACCCGTTGCGAGTTACATGCTCATTGTGAAAGAAGAATGATTGTTGTTAGCATATTTAAAATATTCGTGCCCGGAAAGGTTTTCCATCAGCCGTATCGTTGGATTTTTTTCACAAAACTTTTCGTACCATGAAAATGATGTCTATGGACTTTAACTGGCGCTCGCCAGTGATGCCACGCATCGCGATTTTAGCCGGTACCATTTTTCTTTTTTGCTTCTTTCTTTTCTCACAAGGCGACTGGATTTTCTCTTTGCTCTTTCTTGCCGTCAGCATTTACCAGGTAAAGCTGCTGATTGAATATCTCGATAGATCGAACGCCAACATTGCAAGCTTTCTGGATTCAATCAGCTTTGATGATCTCAGCTCTTCATTTAAAACCGAGAGTGATGATCCGGCAGTACAACGCCTGCACAGGGAGCTAAATGTGGCGATGAATAAACTTCGGAATGCTCGGCGCGAAAAGGACTCCGAGTTTCTATTCTTCAAAAATATTGTCATGCACGTTGGTATAGGGCTGATCATTTTTAAAGAAGATGGAAAAATTGAGATCTTCAACAGTTCCGCACGCAAACTTCTTAAACTGAACATAGCGGAAAACATCAATGATCTGAAGGAAGTGAGTCCTACGCTCGTCAGTGTATTTCAAAAACTGAAGACAGGGGGCCGTGAACTCACGCGCCTTAAGATCGGCGACGATATTGTACAGCTTTCAATCTATGCGATTGAACTTACACTCCGAGGTGAGAATGTAAAGTTGATATCGTTGCAAAACATTCAAAACGAACTGGAAGAAAAGGAAATGGAAGCATGGCAAAACCTCGTGCGGGTACTAACACACGAGATCATGAATTCCGTTACACCGATCTCTTCACTGGCAGGGACGGTAGAAGAAGACCTGCAACA
>DASPJN010000131.1:0-9644 GCA_035628595.1 Chryseosolibacter sp. | reverse complement strand
TTGCTCGTTTGTAGCCGAGATGTCAAGAAACACCAGTTCATCAGCACCGTTTTGCGAGTAGATTTGCCCCAGCGCAACCGGATCACCGGCATCGCGTATATTGGCGAAGTTTACGCCCTTGACTGTTCGGCCATCTTTAATGTCCAGACATGGTATGATTCTCTTCGTCAGCATGTTTCTAAATTCTGACTAGTTCAGACAGTTTAATTTTTTTTTCATAGATCGCTTTTCCGATAATCACGCCGTGTATACCGATCGTATTCAGACTGCGAACGTCGTCCATACAACTTACTCCTCCGCTTGCGATGATATTCATCTCCGGAAATTCTTCTATAAGTTTTTTATACAGCGCAAGGTTAGGTCCACGCATCATGCCATCTGTGCCGATATCTGTGCAGACTACATTTTGTAATCCTTTTTCACTGAACGTCTGAATGAAAAAATAAATGTCGTTCTCAGACGTTTGCTGCCACCCGTGATAGACGATTATTTCGTCTTTTACATCGGCACTTAGCAGGATGCAGTCTGGGCCGTAGTTTGAAAGCCACTCAAATACCAGTGTTGGATTTTTTACAGCGATACTCCCCACGTTTATTTGCTTCACGCCGAGCGACAATAGTCTTTGCATTTCGGCATTCGTTTTAACTCCGCCGCCAAAATCAATATTCAGCGATGTATTCCCGGCGATGTTTTGAATCGTGTTCCAGTTGACAACCTTTCCTGCTTTTGCTCCATCAAGATCAACCAGGTGAAGATATTTAATGCCAGCCTGTTCAAAGTCCAGTGCCACAGCTAAGGGATCGTCATTGTAGATCTTAGCCTGACTGTAGTCGCCCTGTGTTAACCTCACGCATTTGCCTTTGATAATATCAATAGCTGGAATGATCTTCATTGTCCTAAAAAACTTTTTAATACAAGCTCACCGGCATTTGCAGATTTTTCGGGGTGAAACTGAACGCCGAAGAAGTTTTGTTTTCTTATCGCCGCACTAAATGGCGTAATGTATTCAGTTGTTGCACTTGTTGACGTGCCGATGGGTACATAATAACTGTGGACAAAATACACGTGTTGGTTTTGCAATTGCGGATCAAGCCAGTCACTTGTTACCTGAATATTATTCCAGCCGACATGAGGAACCTTTGTATTGTCTTGAGGCCTGAACTTCATTACACATTCTTCAAATACGCCAAGACAATTTGTATCGTTCTCTTCAGAGCGGCTGCACAACAGTTGCATACCTAGACAAATTCCGAGTACAGGTTGCTTTAGGGCCCGGATAAGCCGATCAAGATTTTTATCACGAAGATATTTCATCGTCGTACTTGCTTCACCGACACCTGGAAATATGACTTTGTCTGCACTTTTAATTTCGTCGATGTTATCCGTGTCGACAAAATCAACACCGAGTCTGGCGAGAGCAAAAGATACTGATTGAACATTACCCGCGTTATATCTGATGATTGCAACTTTCATTTCATTGCGATTATAATAGACCCTTTGTGGTGGGGAGCTGATTCCCTTGTTTTTTGATACTCATTTTGATCGCTTTCGCGAATGCCTTAAAGATTGCTTCAATCTTGTGATGCTCATTCGTTCCCTCTGCTTTTATATTAAGATTACATTTAGCAGCATCTGTAAACGACTTGAAGAAATGAAAGAACATCTCAGTTGGCATTTCACCGATCTTTTCCCTTTTGAATTCTGCATTCCATACCAGCCATGGCCGGCCTCCGAAATCGATCACAGCATGGACAAGGCAATCATCCATCGGCAAACAGAAACCATAGCGCTCAATGCCGCGTTTGTCGGCAAGCGCTTTTGAGAACGACTCCCCAAGCGCAATAGCAGTGTCTTCAATGGTATGATGCTCGTCGATGTGAAGGTCGCCTATAACTTTGACAGAAAGATCAATGTTCCCATGACGTGCAAGCTGATGAAGCATGTGGTCGAAGAAGCCGAGGCCTGTTGAGATGTCCGACAAACCTGTTCCGTCAAGATTTAATGTAATTGAAATGTCGGTTTCTTTCGTCGTTCGTCGCATGGATGCGACACGATCATTACATGTGAGGTGCTTACAGATATCTTCCCATTTTTCGGTAACCAGCTCGCAGATATCAATGAGATTTTCTTCTGCCAGATTCGACCGCAGGCCACCGTTGTTTATCAATATTGCTTTCGAACCTAGGTTCTTTGCAAGCGCAACATCTGTGATGCGATCACCGATTACGTATGAATTCGCAAGGTCATAGCCGGTGAAAAATTTAGTTAACATCCCAACACCGGGTTTTCGCGTTAGTTTATTTTCTGAAGGGGAAGATCGATCAATGAATATTTCAGAAAATGTGATTCCCTCACGCTCAAAAGCGCGCACCATTTTATCATGCGCAGGCCAGAATGTTTTTTCGGGAAAACGTTCAGTCCCGAGGCCGTCCTGGTTGGTAACAATGACGAGTTCATAGTTTGTTTCCTTTGCAATTCTTGTAAGTCCGGTGAACACGCCCGGATAAAATTCAAGCTTCTCCAGGCTATCGACCTGCTCGTCTGGCGGTTCAATGATGAGTGTGCCGTCACGGTCAATAAATAATACTTTCTTCATAGTAATGATAACACATTGATCAGTCGATCATTTTCCGATGGTGTACCGACGGTTATCCTTAAACAATTGTCACAGAGCGGAACAAGAGAGCGGTCGCGCACGATGACGCCCGTATCCGCGAGAGAACGATAAACCGTTTTCGCACCTTCGAATTTTACAAGTAAGAAGTTCGCGTCCGAGGGATACACGTTAATAACGCAGGGTATTGATCGGAGTCTTTGTTCCAATCGCTTGCGTTCTCTCAGTATACTGTCGACCCAACTGCGTATCGAAGATTGTTTTTCAATCGCGCTTTGGACGTATTCCATTGTGAGCATGTTGATATTATATGGAAACTTGATCTTATTAAGCACTGCGATGATCTCTTCAGCGGCGAATGCCATTCCAAGCCTTAAACCGGCGAGCCCCCATGCTTTCGAAAATGTTTGCAGTACAACAAGGTTCGGGTATCGATCCAATTGTGAAATGAAGCTCGTCGGTTCCGCAAAGTCGATGTAAGCTTCGTCGACTACAACCAATCCTGAAAATTCGTTCAGCAATGAGATAATCTTATCACGATCAAGAAGATTTCCGGTTGGATTGTTTGGACTGCAAAGGAATATGATTTTCGTGTGAACGTCTATTGCGTTCTTTACGTTCATGACATCCACATCAAATTTACGGGTCAGCGATACCGATTTTACTTTTACTGCGTTTACGTTAGCGCAGACTGCGTACATGCCGTACGTTGGTTCATTGACGATTATATTATCACAATTCGGTTCACAGAAAGCGCGGATCACTAGATCTATGGCTTCGTCACTTCCGTTCCCAAGAAAAATGTTTTCAACTGCAATGTTCTTCAGCTTTGAAATTTGCTTTTTTAAGTCAAGTTGAAGCGGATCTGGATAACGATTAAAATGCGCGGCGTACGAATTTTCGTTCGCATCAAGGAAAATTTCAGCTCCTCCGTTGAATTCATCCCGCGCTGACGAATACGGTTTCATCTCCCGAATATTGTTTCGCATCATTGATGCGACGTTAAACTCTCCTTCGTTCGCGGCTTTCATTGTTTTGCATTTAGCTCTTTCAACCTGATGGTGATTGCGTTTTTGTGTCCGTAGAGTTCTTCTGCGGCAGCCATTTCTTCAACTGCCGGGCCCAGCCGACGCAAACCGTCATCAGTCACTTGTTGATATGTAGTGTATTTCATAAAGCTATCAAGCGACACCCCTGAAAATGCTTTCGCGTATCCATTTGTTGGCAAGGTGTGATTCGTGCCAGATGCGTAATCTCCGAACGCTTCGGCGGAATAATTTCCAATGAAGACTGATCCTGCATTATAGATTTGCTCGATTACCTCATCCTCATTGTGAAGATTAATGATCAGGTGTTCCGGTGCATACAGGTTGACGAAGGCCACCGCAGATTTTCTTTCATTTAAAATAATTACGCTGCTGTTGTCCAATGCTTTTTCGGCAATTGATCTTCGCGGAAGCGTTTTGATCTGTTCGGAGATTTCGCCTTGAATAGCTGGTAGCAATGATTCATCGAGCAAGACAAGCATTACCTGGCTGTCTTCACCGTGCTCTGCCTGTGAAAGGAGATCGGCTGCAATGAACGAAGGACTGGCCGACGAGTCGGCCAGCACCAGCACTTCTGATGGGCCCGCTGGCATGTCGATAGCAACACCATCTTGACTGGCGATTTGTTTTGCTTTTGTGACATACTGGTTTCCCGGCCCGAAAATTTTGTAAACGTTTGGAATCGTTTCGGTGCCATAAGCCATAGCAGCAATGGCTTGTGCACCTCCGACTTTGTAAATCTTTGTTATACCAACGAGTTCGGCAGTAAACAGTATCGTAGGGTGAATGTCTCCGTTTTTGTCAGGGGGTGTGCAAAGAATAATTTCTTCACACCCTGCGATAACGGCCGGGATTCCAAGCATCAGCACGGTGGAGAACAACGGAGCTGTTCCGCCTGGAATATAAATGCCAACGCGTTTGATTGGAATTGCTTTTCGCCAACAGGTGACACCAGGCATCGTTTCAATTTTTATGTCATCGTGTTTCTGTGCATCATGAAATTTTTGAATGTTCGCGGCAGCGATTTTGATAGCATTTTTCAATGAATCCGAGATCATTTCAATGGCTGCCGCTATTTCATTGTCTGTTACCTGGAGCGTTGTGAATGCTACTTTGTCGAACTGGAACGTGAATTCTTTCAGTGCCTCATCTCCAGAGGTCTTTACTTTGTTCAGAATATCGCGCACAGTATTATCCAGAAAATTCAATGCGATTTGCGGACGCTCGCAAAGTCTCTTCCATAAATCGGTCGATGGATTGCTGTAAACTTTCATGCTATACAATCATTTTTTCGATAGGCACGACAAGTATTCCCTCAGCGCCGAAGCTTCGAAGCTGATCGATTCTCTCCCAGAAATCATTTTCATCGACAACCGAATGCAGTGAGCTCCATCCAGATCTTGCAAGAGGTATAATCGTTGGACTCTTCATTCCTGGAATAACACTTGTTATCTTTTCAATCGCATCATCAGGGCAATTCAACAAAATGTATTTGCTGTTCTTTGCTTTTTGAACAGCTTCAATTCTGAAAAGAAGTTTGTCGAGTATCGAACGCCTTGCTGTATCAAGTGACGGATTCGCGATGATCACCGCTTCCGATTGCATGACAACCTCCACTTCTTTGAGTCCGTTGCCAAGCAGTGTGCTTCCTGTACTGACAATGTCACAGATTGCTTCAGCGAGTCCGATGCCCGGTGCAATTTCCACCGAACCGCTGATCTCGTGAATGCCTGCGTTAATATTATTTCTATCTAAGAAGCGTTTAACAATGGTGGGGTAGGAGGTAGCGATATTTTTTCCTTCCAGCCATTGAAGGCAGTTGTAGTCCTCCGTCCTGGGCACAGCAATGGAAAGACGGCATTTTGCAAAATCCAGCTTTTTGACAAGGGTGTTTTTTCGTTGCTTCTCTACGAAGACATTCTCGCCAACGATACCGATATCCGCAACTTCATCTTCAACGTATTGAGGTATATCATCATCGCGAAGAAACATCACTTCCACCGGGAAATTGCGTGCGTGTGTTTTAAGCTGGTCTTTACCATTGGTGAATACGAGTCCGCTTTCTTTTAACAGAGCAACCGAGCCTTCCTGCAGGCGTCCTGATTTCTGAATCGCAATCCGAAGTAATCGTTCCATTTTCAAATCGTTATAAACAAAAAAGGCTTGTCGTGTGACAAGCCTTTGGAATTCTTTATTGATAAAAACTCAAAGCAATACATTGCCACGCATCGTGTTAAACAGATGGTGGTGATGATGTAATGTTGTGAGTGTGTATTTCATCGCGGAGACAAATAACCTAAATGAAACCGATAAATCCAAAATATTCCGGTGACGATGTTTTTTACTGGCGCTAACTAATGATCGCTAAATGATCTAACAGGTTAGCTTTCATAAAGTTTAAGGAACTCAACAACTTCGTGTTGAACGTTTCTTTTCTTCGACTTGAGGTCATAGTCTGCCGTAGCAATCGATTTAAACAGTTCGCTTACGGTTTCGTCTTTAAAACCAAGCTCACGGCCATAAATAGTAGCAACTTCCAACTCGATATCTTCTACCACCTGATCTAGATAGATCATATAAACGAGATGGTAAATGGATTCAAGTTTTTCCGCTTTCTCTGAAGGATGGGAAAATCGCAAGGAAGATATGTCGACGTTTGCGAGTCTAAGGTCTTCCGGATTCAGATGCAATTGAAAACCCCATTTCAATAAACATCTGAGATAGCGGCTTTCGATAGTTTCGCGGCCGAGGAATAAGGCTACAATGTTGAAGTAGCTCTTTTTTACAGAGTGAAGTTGTTCTTTCGTCAGGTCGGTCATGTTTAGTTAGGTTTTAAAACCTATAGACATTCACGATTAAAGCCAGACCAAATTATGCTTTTTTTTCCATGCGACAGTGCATGGTTGAAAAGACTTCGGCATTAACGGCAATATTTTCGGCGAATCTTTTGTATTCCCTGAAGTCCTGTTTGCTCGGCGCGCGTAAAGTCCTCGCAGATATTTATGTTTTCATGGTTCCTGATTCGGGACATGGCCCGGTAGTAATATGGTTCCGGCTGATCGCGACGTAAAAAAATTGCCCAGTTACAATCGGTGATTGCTTCTTTATAGCGCTTCAGCTTAAAATTGGCTTGCGCGCGGGCGAGAAATATGTAATAGTAAATATCAGGAGCATCATACGGATTCATCACAATCTGGAATGCCCGTCCATACACCTCGCTCAAATTCTCCTTGAAAAGCTTTTTGCCAAGCGTGAAATATTGAACCGCTTCCTCCGGGTTGTCTAGTTTCTCCATGTTGATCATACCGATCTGGTAGATTAATGCAAGGTTATAAGGCTCCTGGTTATGCAGGTGTTTGAGTGCCTGAATTGATTCCGCATAGTTGCCAAGATAATATTCGCACATCGACAGGTTTTGTAAAGTTTCAAACCTGATGGGGTGCTCAACCTGCATCAATACTTGGTAGTGCTCGGTCGCAGTTTGAAAATCCTTGTTTCTGAATTCCTGATCAGCCTGTTTACGAAGCGCATCCATGAGACTATCCTTCGCGTAAGCGAGGCGGTACTCCAGCGGTTCTTCCTTTTCCAAATTGTAAATCATCTGGAATGCGTCAGTGTATTTGCCTTCACCAAAAAGACCATTTGCTTTTTTTAGCATACGGTTGTTGGCGAGATGCTTTTCCATCTGTTGTTTTCTTACATAATAATGAGCTGTATGAATCACGGCGAAACAAAATCCACCGATAATGAGAAATACCAGAAATGCCAGTCCCTGAATCTTAAAATAATTTTTGTCGATGCGGTATCGGTTCTCCGACGCTTTCTTCCATCGGTAATACTTTTTACGCTTCATTTCCTGCCAATCGATATCATCTTCATTGTAGATAGGCACTGAAAGCGTGAGTCCATAATATAGCGTGAGATCGTACTGCGCTTTTTTCTGTGGATTGCACAGCATATGATAGGCCTCATTAACATTTTTGAAGTGCTCTTCAGCCTGGTGATTTCCCGGATTACGATCCGGGTGATAAAGTTTTGCGAGCCGTTTATAGGCGGCCCTGATTTCGCCAGCAGAGGCACTGCGTGAAACACCTAATACTTCGTAAAAATCCCTCATCCCGAATCCCTTTAGTTATCAAACGTAAAGCCGCTTAAAAAAGTGAGTTAATCTGACCGGAAATGGTAAATCTTTATGCCTGTAAACGAAAAAAGCCGCTTTTTCAGCGGCTTCGTCAAAAAATATTTTCGGATGTTATTTCACTTTCGCCAGCGTCTCCACGAGGTCGATCAGTTTGTTGGAATAACCCCACTCGTTGTCGTACCAGGCTACCACTTTTACGAAGCGATCATTTAAAGCTATCCCTGCTTTCGCGTCGAAGATTGAAGTACGCGCATCTCCGAGAAAATCCTGTGATACAACTTCATCTTCGGTGTAACCGAGAATACCCTTCAATTCTCCGTTCGCCGCTTCCTTCATCGCATTCTTGATGTCGTCATAGCTCGCTGGTTTTTCAAGGCGTACTGTCAAATCAACAACTGAAACGTCTGCAACCGGAACGCGGAAGGACATACCGGTGAGTTTTCCTTTCAGTTCAGGTATTACAAGCGCCACTGCTTTTGCTGCACCGGTTGAAGAAGGAATAATATTCTGGTATGCGCCACGGCCGCCTCTCCAGTCTTTTGCAGAAGGACCATCCACAGTTTTTTGTGTTGCGGTCACAGCGTGGACTGTGCTCATCAAACCCTCGGCAATACCGAACTTGTCGTGCAATACTTTTGCTACAGGTGCAAGACAGTTCGTTGTACAAGATGCGTTCGATACGATTGTATGTTGCGCAGTTAGTTTCTTATGGTTAACACCCATTACGAAAGTTGGGGTGTCGTCTTTCGCAGGAGCGGACATCACGACTTTCTTTGCACCGGCAGTAATATGTTTTTGTGCATCAGCTTGTGTAAGGAAAAGTCCCGTTGATTCGATTACGATCTCAGCGCCAACATCTCCCCATTTCAGATTTGCCGGATCCTTCTCTGCAGTAACGCGGATTTTTTTTCCGTTCACTACCAGGTGACCGTCCTTCACTTCCACGGTGCCATCGAACCTACCGTGCGTTGAATCGTACTTAAGCATGTAGGCCATGTAGTCTGGCTCTACTAGGTCATTGATTCCAACGATCTCGATATCTTTACGATTGATAGCAGCTCTGAAAGCCAGACGGCCGATGCGGCCGAATCCATTAATTCCAATTTTGGTCATTGCGATCTGGGTTAATTGTTGAGGTTTCAAAAATAAATGACGGGTTAGCCAAAACCAATGAAATTGCGAAAGCTTTAGGAAAAAATTCTGCATGCTGGTTTGCAAATCCTGATAGGAGGTCTATCTTTGCACCACTTTTAGAGAATGGTCCGTTCGTCTAGGGGTTAGGACACAAGATTTTCATTCTTGGAACAGGGGTTCGATTCCCCTACGGACTACGAAAAGCCTCAAAATTTACATTTTGGGGCTTTCTTTTTTTGGAATCGCCAAGATTATTGATAGGCGGATAGCTTTCTATTTCAAATTTTTTCAAGGTTCCAGTTCTAGATGAACGATGGCCCCATATTTCTCTGCAGGCTGCTACTTACGGCCGGGTTGCTCAGTTTGACATTGTTTTTAAATTCTTCAAGTGAGTCTGGGCCAAGAAGTCTAAAACCTGACTGCGAATTCCATTTATTTAAAATATTCCCGCTATCTAAATTTCAAGAACTTTTCTAGTTTAGTGATCTGCAGACAATTAACAAGCGCCCGATGACAATTCTGTACGTTGAAGATGACCTTGACGATTGCGATTTGTTTATCGCAGCAGTTAACCAACTTAAGATCGGTAAGTCCATCAATTGTGTCATTGCAAATGACGGCGAGGAAGGAATGGCCAAGCTCATAGACTTTCCGCAAAATCCGGATTATATCTTTCTCGATATTAATCTACCGAAGATGGATGGACGCG
>DASPJN010000130.1:0-12928 GCA_035628595.1 Chryseosolibacter sp. | reverse complement strand
CCGCAGCAGCTTACTGAAGCATATAACCTTGGCGTGCAAGGCTTCTTTTTAAAAGGTGATAACTATCAGGACTCTTCTAATAAGATAAGGATGATTCTGGAATATTGGTCAACCTGTAAGCATCCTAACAGTTATCGGCGGTCATAATAATCTATTTATATGTTCTTGCGCCAAAAGTACTTCGGATCTGATAACCATATTACCACTGAAAGTTAACGCAGCCAGGTTTCAAACCAGCGCATCACAAAATCTGATTCTTCTTCATCCGATGTCCAGCCGTGTCCCGCTCCATCACGGATGTGTAATGAAACAGGAACATGAGCCGCCTCCAGTTTTTGTTTTAGTGAAATGGACTGCCCTACCGGAACGAGTTCATCTTTGTTGCCATGAAAAATTAAGATGGCTGCATCGTCTTCAGAAACATGGGTTATCGGCGAGATATCCCTTAGCATTGCTTTGTGCTGATCTTCCTTCGATAGGTATTCAAACTTTCGTTGTTGCGCGTCCCACTGGCGAAACGACAGCACGCGTGTCAAAATGTTTTTGAAGAGAAATGCCGAATCCGCAGGGTTCCCGCTTTCATCCCAATTGAAAAAATTACTCACTGGGAAATACGAAACCACAGCCTTCACTTTCGAACTCATCTGGTCGACAGGATCAGCAGAGTACCGCACTCTCAATGAATCGGAGACTCCACACATCAATGCCAGATGCGCACCTGCAGAAGTGCCCATTGCACCGATTTTCTCAGGATTGATCTGGTAAGACGACGCATGATATCTGATAAATCGCACGGCTCTTTGCACGTCGCCCATCGCATCTGCAACCGAATACAAGGGCTCAGAACCATGGAAAACAATAAATACGGTATAACCCTTCCTAATAAAGGGCATTGCATCTGACACCTTCGTCATGTAAAAATTCGATCCCCATCCCCCACTGCGAATTTGAATGATCGCTTTGTCGATCCTTGCAGCCTTTGCTGGAGTCAGCCGAAGCATCGTAAGCGCCATCCCGTCTTTTCTTCCATAAATGATCTCCTCCTGCTCGTAACTATCATCAACCGCACCGCGCGACTCACGCGTGGCCGCCATAAACATCTGACTCATGACAGCGTTCCATCTCCGTTCTTTCATCAGGGGTAAAAAATCCTGCGTGGTTGCAACGTGCATCACATCATTATATGAAAGTGTCGAATAATCGATTTTGCCAAGGGTCGCGAGTGCACTGTCGGGCATGCTGGCGTTTACCCACGAGCGTGCCGCCAGAACGTACGACTGAAAAATGGCACGCGGTTGAATGCCGGGCAGATTCGCCATCCGGACATAAACTTCAGCTGCCGACCTGTAGACACGAGCCTCATAGAGCGAGTCTGCCTTACTTTTGATCAATGCCCACTCCTGCGCGTTGCATTGCAGAGCGATCAGGAATAAAATAATAACGGCGATTCGCATGAGATGAAAATGTCAATACAAATGAATGTAATCTTCGACTTATATGTGCCATCCTGTGCTACCGCTTAAATAATTGAGTAGCTGAATATCAAAATAAACGGACTGGCTGAGCAGTTACACTAAGGAAACATAACGTAAATTTCGTGGGTAATAAACCTGGCTCCTAAAACACACTATTACATTGAGATGAATAGCACCGAACTTCCGAAATCTTCACCCGAGTGTGAGATCGTCACCACACGTGTTTTCAATGCGCCACGAAAGCTTGTTTATAAATCATGGACCGACCCGGTTCATTTAAAAGTCTGGTGGGGGCCCAAAGGGTTTACCAATACATTTAATCTATTCGATCTCCGCGAAGGCGGGCGGTGGAGTTTTGTCATGCACGGTCCCGATAAAGGCAACTATGTAAATGAGGTGACGTTCGTCGTCGTGCGCGAACCGGAACTACTGATTTGGGATCGGCAATCGAAACCTCATTTTATGGTGGAAGTAACTTTCGAGGAGATCTCAGAAAACGAAACCCGCGTTGTGTTCAAACAGAAATTCAAAACCAGAGAAGAATGCGACAAACTTCGAAAGTACGTTCCTGAAAAGAATGAAGAGAACATGGATAGACTGGAAGAGGAACAGAGCCGAATGATAAATCGCCCTTGATTCAACGAAAGCGATGTACTTTGAAAGCACTCATGACTATTATAACGTACCGGCTGTACGCAAGATCTGAATAATGAACACCGCCTGTTCTTTTCCGGACATCAAAGGTTGAGAATACGCATGAATTTCAGGAAAAACATTTCTGGCACAGAAAGTGACTAGGGAAACAGGTGTCACTTTTTTTTAAACCTGAACCGATTTTATGCTCATTCAGAACTACGTCAAGACCGCCGCGCGCAACCTCAAGCGGAATAGATTTTTCACCCTGTTAAATGTCTTCTGCCTGGCACTTGGTATGTCGATCAGCCTGCTGTTTGTCGCCTTGCTCGCGTTCCTCTTTCGCTTTGAGGATTTCCATGAAAACAGAGATCGTATTTACAGAGTAACAACGCACGTAGAGGACAACGAAGAAAATCCTGACTACGCCTCGGCGCCCGCAGCAATTGCGCAAAAACTACGAGAGAATATTGCCGGGATAGAAACCGTTGTACCTATTCAAACAGCAATGGCTTCCGAGGTTATCTTTAATGAAAAACATACGCCTGTTTATAGCTATTTTACAGGCCCCGAATTCTTGCAGGTTTTCAATTTCCCGCTCATTAAGGGAAACACGGCGTCTGCACTCGCTAGTCCGAACAGCGTTGTAATCACTGAATCAGAAGCAAAAAATATATTCGGAAGCAAGGATCCTATTGGGGAGTTTGTACAAATTGAGCCGTACGGCGATCTCCAGGTTACTGGCGTTCTTCAAGACATCCCGAAGAATAGCCACATGATCTTCGATGTTTTAGTCTCATACTCAACATTGGCTTCACATGAAGGAACGGCATTTATTGAGAATGAGGAAAGCTGGACAAAATTCTTCAACTCATACGTTTACGTATTACTTTCTGGGCACCAGGACCCGACGGATGTTGAACATACTCTCAATAAGCTTACAAAGGAAAAATACCCCGATCCCAAGAAATACGCCGCGTCATTCGAGTTGCAGCCCCTTACCGAGATCGTTCCTGGTAATGCACTGGACAATCCGATCGGCAGACAATGGCCTTCTTTAGGATTGATGCTTATCGGGTTGACCACCATGATCATCCTCATCCCGGCATGTGCAAACTATGTCCACCTGTCGATTTCGCAATCTTTAAAACGTATGAAAGAAATTGGTGTCAGGAAAGTGATGGGCGGACAAAAGAAACAGATATTCTTCCAGTTCGTAATGGAATCAATGTTGACCATGCTTCTTGCACTCGCCCTCTCAGGTGTCATGTTTGAAGCTATAAGGAATGAATTTCTGAAAATCATCGGATCCGAAACCACAGACCTGACTGCGACTTTCCCGACAATCATTTACTTTATCTTATTTGCGCTTCTGGTGGGGATGGTTGCCGGTGTGAGCCCTGCATTGTATTTCTCAAAGATCAATCCTGTGAGGGCGTTGAAAGGCAAACCAGAGCAAACAAGAATGGGAGGAAGAATTACCGTAAGAAAAGTAATGATCACGCTTCAGTTCATTTTATCACTAGGCTTCATTACA
The DNA here is from genome assembly GCA_035628595.1 of Chryseosolibacter sp. Taxonomy (GTDB): domain Bacteria; phylum Bacteroidota; class Bacteroidia; order Cytophagales; family Cyclobacteriaceae; genus Chryseosolibacter. The sequence goes on along the minus strand of DASPJN010000130.1, from coordinate 9,283 downwards.
TCTGTCGTAATCATGCTTCAACAGTATCGATATTCGGTTAATTATGATTTCGGTTTTGAACAGCAAAACATTCTTGATGTCGAGTTGAAGAACGTTGATCCGAAAATATTCAAGAACGAATACGGTAAACTTTCTTCAATTGAAACGATTTCGATGTCTTCGCATATTCTTGGGCTGGAGTATAATTCAGCCAACTACATAAGAGCAATTGGCGGCTCGGATTCTATCGAGTCGGCGGTGATTGCGATTGATGAAAGTTTTATCGGAAACCTCCGTTTAAAACTTTTGGCGGGAAAGCAGTTTACGGAGAATGCCGCGGAAAATGCCCAGTTCATTATTGTGAATGAAGAGCTTGTGAAGAAACTGGAAATCGAAGATATCCACGCTGCGATTGGGAAGGTAGTCGTTCTGCCAGGTGGTAAAGCGGTGCACATTGGTGGCGTTGTGAAAAACTTTAACTACGCAATGCTTACCGAGCCCATCGGAGGCCTCTATTTTGAATATGATCCGCAACAATTCCGGTATGCGAATATGAAAATGATGTCGCATGAAAATGTGCGCGATATCGCCGCGCTCGAAGCACTTTGGAAAAAAATTGGTGGGGATGATAAATTTACTGCTCAATATTTTTCTGAAGAGGTAGCTGACGCATATAGCTTCTATTTTGAGATGATTAAGATCTGGGGGTACTTAGGTCTGCTTGCAATCACTGTTTCCTGCCTTGGGCTGTTAGGAACTGTGGTATTTACGATAAAGAATCGCATCAAGGAAGTGAGTATCCGCAAAGTCGTCGGTGCGTCCACTGAAAAACTTGTCATAATGTTGTCGAAGGAGTTTGTTATTTTATTGGTTGTTGCAAGTGTTATTACTTTGCCGCTTGTGTACATTGGTTTCAGGGACTGGCTACTTCCAAGCATTCAACAACAAAATGTGGAAATAGGATTTCTGGAGATTGGTGTTAGTCTGCTGATCATGTCTGCCCTGGGCTTATCGACTATTTTATCGCAAACAATAAAAGCGGCGAACGCCAACCCGGTGGATAACCTGAAAGTAGAGTAATGACCGATGCCCGTCGGAACGCTCCTACTTACTGCGACAACTGTCGTACGTGGGCGGTTGCAAGACACCACGATTTGTGATGTTAGAAGTTTGCCTTCAATGACTTCGCTATTCCACCGGATGAAATCGCGGACTTTTACATCTTTTAACCCTGGCCCCTCACACCGCGCCAGACGCGCTCGACAAGCATGTTGATCGTTGCATTCCAGATTGGTTTGCCGGCATCTCCCCGATCCCATACACCTTTGTGTTGATCATCCATATTAATCGTGGACTGGATCTGTTCGAGCGTCATGCCCTTTTCTATCATCGCTTCAACACGGAGCTTCGTTGCTTCCAGCAAGCCCCGCATTTGCCGGGTGTACTGGTGATCGGGAAGCACTGGTCCGTGACCAGGTACTATTGCATTGACGGGTTGCGCCTCTAGTTGTTTTAAGACGTTGATCCAGGGGATCGGCCAGCAGTTGGAAGTATACGGTCGTGGTCCCTGTACGAGGATGTCACCGGTAAACAAAATCTTTTCTTTAGGTAGAAAGATGGCAACATCGTTTGGGCTATTGGCAGGGCCCATGTTTTTTAAGACTATCTGTCTTTTGCCAAGATCTATTTTTAGTTCTGCGTCGAATACCTGATTGGGCGGCACGACCGTCAATCCCTCAAGTTCGCTTAATTCATTCTTACGCCACATAATGATGGTATCCATTGACCCCTTCTCTTCGTCGGTAAATTCTTTCCCGGATTTGTCTTTTCCGCTAGAACGGGTAGCCTCCAGTTGTTGAAGGGATTTCCGCTTATTGGAACTTTGTGCAGTTACACTACGAGACCACCAGTAGCCGTTCAGTTCAATGAACCGGCGCGTGTTTCGTTCGCTGATGATCTTGATATCTGGGAACGCCTCCAGGTATGCAATTGTGCCGTTGTTGTGATCAAAATGCCAGTGCGTAAATACAAGATGTGTAATCGGCTTGTCCGTTATCCGCCGAATCAGTTTGATGTCTGCGCGTGATCTTGAGGGCAGATAGTTGGCATCAATTACCATTACGCCTTTTGTTCCGACAACCACTCCCGAATTCCCATGTGGCCACTCGTCTGTCGCCGGATCGTGTATGATTGCATAAACACCATCATGTACCTTTCTCATTCTGGCGGTGCTGTCTTCCACGACAATGGGGAACTGTTCCGCTGCTGGCCGATCCTGCGCGTAGTTCCAGGTGAAGGACGCCAGGAATAATAACACTACGTAATACATTTTATGAATGCTCATATTAATCGCTACTGATTTGCGAGGAAGTTGGAGTGCATACAATCTCATCAAACATTGCGGGAGCAAGTTGACAAGATTTGCTGAGTAACAAGTATGCATAAAATGCTTTCTTCCTGTAGATCTAATTCCGCATCCGTGTCAGCCCCTGCAGACAGTACTCATCGACCATCTGCCGTTCACCTTACGCCTGCAACACTGCGTGTGTGATCAATATTTTTGAAAGAATTTTCTTTTAGGAGAATGATATTTGCGTTGTGCCCGGAAATGAAGGAGCCAAATGGAATTCTGTCTGTCGTATTGGTATGAATGAATTTCGCCGGATTGATCGTGGCAGTTACTAACGCTTCCGCTGGCGACAGGCCAATATGGATCCTTTTTCATCAGGTAGGTATGCAGGAAATGCGGTTTTTGCACATACCTCAGTCGGGGTGAATTCATGTATTGCGAGTGAACTGAAACCAAATAGGCATTTTTCGCATACGCTCTCATTAATCAGGCGATTTAACTTCAGGGCGAACGCAGTTGCATTTATGTTAAGTGCTTATACGAAGAATATGAGAAGTATTTTCATAATAGTGACTGAACGTTTGTTGAAATCATTGAAAGATTGTTGCCAACGGAACGGTTATCCTTCAGATGTACCGTTGTCTGGGCGCGTGTTTTCGTAAACCATAAAAACAATTCGAGTCTCATGCTCACAAATTATATACGATTCTTCTTTCGGCTACTGCGGAGAAATTCGATCTATTATCTCATTAATGTAGGGGGACTCGCAGTCGGCATAACCGGGTTCCTCGTCGTCCTGATTTACTGTTCGTTCGAATTGTCCTTCGACGATTTTCATCAGAACAAAGAGCGGATCGTTCGCGTTGTCGGAAAATCGGCTCGTACTCCCATCCCACTTGCAGCCGCAATGATCACGGAGACATCCGGCATCGAAACAGCCTCCCGCGTCATCTATTCGCATTCCGGCCTGGTGCTTATTGATTCCGCAGGAAACGCCCATGAAGAAAAAGGATTTTCGGTCGACTCTACATTTTTTGATGTATTCTCATTTCCATTCCTGTACGGAACATCATCCGCGCTCGACCATCCGAAAAACATCGTTGTCACCGAACGCTTTGCGCTGAAAGTTTTTGGTAAGCGCGATGTAGTCGGGACTTTTATGAAAATTGACGGAATGCCGGCTGCCGATGCGGATTATAGAATTTCAGCTGTCATTGAGACTCCTCCAATAAACAGCCAATTCGACTTTGATATTCTTACCAGATATTCGCCGCATTCAAACCTTGACAATTGGGGAAATAACCTTGTCTATACCTACGCGTTGATGAAAAAAGGCGCGAATAAGATGGAGGTCGAATCTAACATCCGGGATCTGTTTCGAAAGAAGACGCAACGCAATGAAGATGACATCAACGTCATTGAGCTTCAATCGCTCGCCGACCAACATTTCGATTCGTCACGAAGTTTTGATTTTGGACCGCATACAAGCAGCGCCGGCGTTTACATGCTAATGTGCGTGGCTGTACTTATCTTATCAATCGCATGTATCAATTTTGTCAATCTTTCAACCGCGAGGGCAGCGGATCGTCGGAAGGAAGTAGGGATGAAAAAAATCAACGGTGCAACGCGGCAGCAGCTGATATTTCAGTTCTTATTTGAATCACTGCTCGTAAGCCTATTTGGATTCCTGGCCGCGTGCGCATTATTCTACTTCATCATACCGGTGGCTCAGACACTAACTGGTCTCGATCTGATAAACGCGCTGAACTTGATGGAGTGGCCGATGCTTTCATTTTTGATAGCCTTGCCAGTAGCCATTGGTCTGCTATCCGGGATCTATCCGGCGCTGCTTGTTTCGTCATTTGATTCTGTTCATCAACTCAAGGATAATACCGGCATATTTAAGACCACTACGATCAGGAAAATATTGGTAGGTATCCAATTTGGCATAACCGCGTTTCTTTTCATTGGCACACTAACCATCCTCCATCAGTTCAACTTTATTAACGCAAAGGACCTTGGTTTCGATGATGACCAGGTTGTGGTGCTCAATATCGGATTTCCGGGCCTGGGCGATAGAATCGAAGCAATCAGAAATGATCTCGAGAAAAATCCTGATATCCTAAGTGTTTCTGCCGCGCTCACGGTACCCGGAGACCTTACGTACACCATGCCTTATTCGATATACGACACACTTGCCGACGTTGAGCATCGGCTCAGTTGGGCGGGTCTCTATGTCGATCCCGAATTTGTTACGAACATGGACATCAGAATAAAGCAAGGTCGCTCGTTCTCCACAGGAAAGTCTTCCGATACACTTAATTTTTTGCTGAATGAAACCGCCGTTGCGTTCATGATAAATAAATACGGAGACCAATGGTTGGATCCGGTAGGAAAAACGCTGAACTACTTCCGCTCCGACAACACTGGCTATCACCTGGCAAAAAAAGGAATGGTTATCGGTGTGGTAAATGACTTTAACTATTACTCTCTGCATCAGAAGGTCGATCCGCTAGCAATACAGGTGGACTACAGGTTGTTCTTTAAACTCCTGGTAAAAGTCAATCCATCGAACATAGCCAGTACGTTGCAATATCTTGAAGCGACGTGGAAACAGCATGGGATTACAAAGCCGTTCAACTACGTTTTCCTGGATAAACACTTCGGCATGGCCTATGAGAAAGAAGAGAAATTCAAACAGATTTTCTTTGCCTTTTCTGTGTTGTCGATTCTCATATCGGCGTGCGGCCTCTATGGACTGGTGCTTTTTGCGGCTGAAAAGAGGATCAGGGAAATGTCAATCCGTAAAGTGCTTGGCGCGAATGCTGTGAGTATCATCGTACTTTTCATAAAAGAATTCATCACACCTGTCATCCTATCCTTTATTATCGTTGGGCCATTTGCGTGGTGGGCAATGAGCAGATGGCTTGAGCAATTCGCATACAGAGTACCATTGGAGTTCCGTATTTTTCTGGTTGCGGCAATGATTACATTCTCGCTCGCATTTATCACAATCTTATTCCGAACGATGGGAATTGTGCGTTCAAACCCATGCAAATCTTTAAAGCAGAATTAAGCTGATCGTGTTAAAATGATTTCCGGTACCAACACATACTGTTGTTCGATTTACATTGTCTTACATTAAAATAAATTCAACCAACTTTTAGTCGTCGTCTTTTTTATGTTCTCAAGCCTGTCCAGTGTTCGCACGCGGACAACAATCTCTGAAATCGATCAGCGAGAATGTCAATAACGAGCCATTCCTGCACGCCGACCTCGATGGTACGCAAATTGCGAATGAAGAGCCATGAGAAGTTCCGATTGTCCGTATTGTGGCCTTGCAGAAAAAAGAGGAGATCTGTATTGTTCGAAGCACGATACAGACATGCGTCAGCTTAAAAGCGGAATCTTCTTCATAAACACGAAGCATTTCGAACTTTGTGATCCGCACGTTACTCGTTTCTCGCTTAATTTTAATCTCGACAGTTCACAAAGCTATTTCATCGAGTCCAGAAAGCATACAGTTGATCCTGGGCGATATCTGATCATAAACGAAGGGCAGCAGTTTCGCACATCTGCGGCTTCTGAAGTTTCATCGCGTATGCTAACGATCGCGTACGAAGTAGGGCTGCCTTCAAAAATGTATTCAACATTGACATCAAAACATGAAGCTTTAGTCGACGACCCTACGTCAGCAGCGCAAGAACTTTATGTCTTTGATAAAACCCAACAACTCAGCATGTCATTAATGGCAAAGGCCGTTTCACTTTGCAATTCACGAAATGAACATACTGGAATTGATCTTGGAAATGATCTCGAAGATTTGCTTGAAGATGTTCTGATCTCGCTCATTCCAGTTCAAAAACAAATGCTTGCGTTGACAAAAGTTCGGGTCAGCACAAGAAAGGAATTGTTTAAAAGGCTACACTGGGTACGTGAGTACATAGAATCAAATTATCAATACCCGCTCACCATCGGTGAACTGGCGAATATCGCATGCCTCTCCCAGTTTCATTTTAAAAGAGTCTTTAAAGACGCGTTTAACCAGCCACCTTATCAATATATCAAGTCATTAAGATTATCGAAAGCGAAGGAGCTGTTGTCTACGGGGCTTTCCGTAAAAGAAACATGCCTGGCTGTCGGGTGGGACGATCCATCATCCTTTGTAAGACTTTTCAGACAAACCTTCAACATCACGCCGAGCAGGTACAAACTGCAGCAATTTCCAAAGCTGTAGCATGCTTTTCTATCTTTCTATTAGTTCGACTGATCAGTAATACCTTCCGTGTATTCCTTTCCTTACCGTTCCGGGAGAATGCAGCCTCCTTATAAACAGTGTCCGGGCTCCTTACTCACCCGCCGATTTAAAAAAACGTATTAGCTTTGTGCGCCTGACTAATTTTTCTGAATGGACACACGCTGGATATCCCTGACGCTTTTTACATTCCTTATTAATATTTCATATGCGCAAAAACTGATTAGCACAATTAAGCTTCGCGGCAATGCTGTCAAGGATATGCAGGCGTTTGCTATGGGCGATTCTCTTTTTGTATCCTTTTTGGACTCGTACCCCAGCTTTCATACGCTTCTGGTGCTTCCCGATGGGAGTCAAAAGGTTTTGCCAGTGCCCGAATTATATGGAAAAATTCTGCTTTCGGCTAAGAAGGCTGGGGACAGTGTTCAGTTTTCCTATTTAGAAGATAAAGGGAAAACGGTTGTATTGAAAATCACAGCCGTACATGGCATTACAGGAAAGAGGCATACCCGATCAGAATTCCTAACGCTGCCTGATAATCTTATCGGATCCTTTTTTCAAAAATATCTCTACTTATTCCGGCTGCAACGAGAAGACTATTCGTTACGCGTGAGCAAGTTGGACGGCACAATGGTTATAGATGAGAACGTTTACAAGGTTGGAAAGAACGTTTATGAAAAACTCACAAGTGATGTGGCATTCATTACAAATTTCAGCCACATCACCCCATCTCAAGCTGAATCGCGTACGAAAGTTTATGTGTTTGAAAAGGAAATTGCTATTTGCATTGACAATGTTTTTGAGTCTAACACGACCCTTACTCGCATTGATCGCATATCAGGTGACATTTCTACCACGGTTATTCCTGAATACACGAATACGTCATTTCGTTCAGCGCTTTGCAACGACTTGCTATACCGGATCTGGAGAAAAAAAGGTATTTCAATGGCAATCTATGATGGAGCCCGGGTAGTTGATTCAATTTCGATTAACAAGGCAACCTCTTTCAGCAGCAGGAAAAGTTTTATGAGGAATGATGCTTCTAATCTTGTTTTGGATAATAGAACCGTCTGGGATGCTATTAGTAACGTTGGGAGCGTTTTCATCTCTCCTGTTCCTATCGATTCAGGATCGACGTTCATTCAAATCGGGACACATAAAGCGATTTCAAAAGGGACGCCAATTTTATTCGGAGGCATCCCGTCTGTTATGGTTGCCTCGATCTTTTTGCGCACATTGACAAATTCAATTGTCAAAGACGCCGGTATCGACCATTATTTTTATCTCTCACGAAATGCCGGAAAGGAATTTACCTACACAGACAGCCCGACCACTGTTCAGCAATCAATAGACAAGTACGAATTATTTGACTTCGGAAATCCCAGGAATTATTCCTTTAAAGGATATCTCACAGGCGTTGATCGTGTTTTCGGCTTTTACATTGTTAAAAAGTCGGACGTAGGAGAGCTGCTTATCGTAAAGTTCTAGAAGTTTCTTTCAATCCACCCATTGCCAACACTTTCCTGAATTCCTTTTCTTTTACTCTACCCACTGATAACCGAGACAGCCGGACAAGATCCATGTCTTCCAACATCGGCTCCGCTTTTACCTGTGCCAAAGTTACTGGCTTAGGGATCGCCGTCAACGGTTTAAGATCAACAACAACCCAGTTCGGATCAATGGTTGTTGGATCCTGATAGCTTTCCTTCACCACTTCGGCAATACCAACAATGGCTAGTCCTTCATTGCTGTGATAAAAAAGCACACGATCGCCCTTTTTCATCGCTCTTAAATTATTGCGAGCGCCATAATTCCGCACGCCATCCCAAAAGGTTACCCCGTCTTTGATAAATTGATCCCAACTATATTTAAATGGTTCCGATTTCACCAGCCAGTAGCTCATATATAATTTGATTCAGCGGCGAAGGTAAAAAAATATGTGTTATTGGATCTTACAGCAGACTCGGATGGATCATCTACCCAAACCCATTACTCTATTGTCATTTAATCCCAGTGTATTTGATGCAACTCCAGTTCGGCCAGGAGAACGTTACCACTCGCAACCAACATATCTCATGGAAAGTCTCAATGAAAAATAAAGATCGGGATTTGTGCATGGAGAAAATGTAGACTCCACCAGACCTCAATACCATCACCATATAACGTTTCGCTGGACACCGGCTTTTTAAGTGAGAACCAAATAAAAGTTTGATATCATCAACGAACACAAAAAAATATGTACACTTCTTTATAAATACTTTAGGAATATTTCACTGTTTCTATATCTTCGCGCCCGATTCATTAACCTAAACAAAACCTTAAATGAAGAAAATTCTATCCTACCTCGCGGCAGGCTCACTGTTTTTTGGTGCCTGTTCAGATCAAGATCTAATCGAAAAAGAAGAAGTAGTACCAACATCACCATCGGCCGAAGTGTATTCAAGAATGTGCGCGACCATGGAAGTACTCGAAGCACAACTGGCTGCCAACCCTGGTTTACAGGATCGTATGATGGCCATTGAAAACCACACTTCAAGAGCTATTGCAAGCGGAAGATTGAACGCACAAGGAAAAATTGAAATTCCTGTTGTTGTGAATGTTATCTACAGAACAACTGCTGAAAACATTTCTGATGCACAGATTCAATCTCAGATCGACGTCCTTAACGAGGACTTCAATGCGACAAACGCGGATGTTAC
>DASPJN010000129.1:0-5571 GCA_035628595.1 Chryseosolibacter sp. | reverse complement strand
AACTCGATCCTGATCAAAGTAAACCAGATCGGTTCGTTGACAGAAACGATCGATGCGGTTAACATGGCGCGACGCAATGCTTACAAGAGCGTGATGTCACACCGTTCAGGTGAAACGGAAGACAGCACAATTGCTGATCTTGCGGTGGCGTTGAATACTGGACAAATTAAAACTGGCTCTGCTTCCCGTTCCGACAGGATGGCGAAATACAATCAGCTTATCAGAATTGAAGAAGAGCTCGGTGAAGTTGCATACTTCCCTGGTAGAAAGTTCTGATCACGAAAGAATTGTAATTAAGAAGGCTGCCTTATGGGTGGCCTTTTTCGTTTTCAAATGTTTAAATTTCTCCCATGGAGAGTATCGTTGTAACTGATGGGTTTACGCTGAATTCCGGTGACATTGAATGGCGCATGTTTGAATCTTTCGGCGAGGTAGTTGTCTATCCGCGAACATCTTCGGATGAAGTGATCGACCGTTGCCGGAACGCGACGATCATCATCACCAATAAAACGCCGATATCCGTTGACGTCATTAAAAAATGTTCGCGGCTAAAATTCATCGCCGTTACGGCGACAGGTTACAACGTGGTAGATATTGCTTCGGCTGCGAAAAGAAATGTCAGTGTGTGTAACGTTCCAGGTTACGGAACAGACTCTGTTGCACAACATACGATCGCGCTCTTGCTGGCGATCACCAATGCTGTTGGACCAAATGTGGCAGATGTTGCCAAAGGCGGTTGGAGCAAATCGCACGATTGGTGTTATACAACGAAGCCGATCATCGAGCTAAGCGGAAAGATACTCGGCATTGTTGGCTATGGACGGATCGGAAGAAAGGTTGCAGAGATCGCCCGGGCATTCGGCACGAAAGTGATCTTTTGCAACCGCACGTTGATCAACGATGAGGGTTCTTCGTCATTAGAAGAAGTGTTTCGAAAATCCGATTTCATTTCGCTGCATTGTCCCTTGACCGCCGATAATAATGGCTTCATCAATAGCAGCATTCTCAAGCTCATGAAGCCCTCAGCTTTTTTGATTAACACCGCGCGAGGCCAGTTGATTAATGAAGCCGATCTTCGTGACGTTCTCATTAATAGAAAAATTGCAGGTGCAGCACTTGATGTGCTTTCTGTTGAGCCTCCCCCCGTGGATCATCCCCTTCTCGGAATAGAGAATTGTTTGATAACGCCACATAATGCTTGGCTAAGCTTTGAAGCACGTAAACGGATCTTCGACATCACGCATAAGAACATTGAATCCTATTTACAAAACGCGCCGCAGAATCTGGTTACGGTGTCATGAAAATTCTGATCGCACCAAACACTTTCAAGAATGCGTTGCCGGCCAGAGAAGTAGCGGAAGCGATTAGTCACGGTCTCCGTTCGTCTTCCTTACAGGCTGAACATATTTTATTTCCTGTTGGCGATGGTGGTGATGGAACTGCGAAACTTCTTGCTGATCATCTGGATGCAAAGCCTTTTTATTTTGATGTAAAGGATCCTTTAGACCGAATTGTTCAGGCGCCTGTTTATGTCGCAGACGACCTGGCGATCATCGAAATGGCCGATGCATCAGGGCTTCGTCTTTTATCCCGAGAAGAATATGATCCCATACGCGCGACTTCCTTCGGTACAGGACAGCTGATTATTCACGCACTTGGGAGAGGTGTGAAAAATATTTTAGTCTGTATCGGTGGAAGCGCAACGGTTGACGGCGGTGTAGGCGCGCTTCAGGCCATGGGCGTAAAATTTCTGGATCGATCGCGCAATGCGATTACTGAGTTGCCGCAACGAGTTGACGCAGTACGATCCGCCGATGTGGAGTCGCTCCATCCCGGTTTGCGTGATTGCAAGATCATCATACTATGCGATGTTCAAAATCCGCTGACAGGCGAGAACGGTGCCGCGCGTATTTTTGGCCCACAGAAGGGTGCCGACTCATTTACAGTTAGCGTGCTGGAGAAACGGCTTGAACATCTCGCGCGACTTATCAGCAGCGCAGGCATGGCAGACATTTCCACAATGAAGTTCGGCGGGGCAGCCGGCGGGATTAGCGCCTTGACGCATGCCGTAGCCGGCGCAAAATTGGTAAACGGAATAGATTATTTTCTTAAAGTAACATCGTTTGATGAAGCTGTTCAATGCGCAGATTGGGTGATCACGGGTGAAGGTTCACTGGATCTGCAAACATTGCAGGGCAAGGCGCCATTCGGCGTTCTTACCGCTGCACGTAAATATAAAAAACCTGTGATCGGTATTGGTGGCGTGATCCCCAATGCAGATCGTGAAGTACTGGCGAAGCATTTCGATCTGCTGTTTCCAATCCATGAAGAATCTACTCGCGTTGATAACCACGTTTTACATAAGACAAAGTGGGATTTGATTGAGGTGGGTAGAACAATCGGCGATCATTTATGTCGTATAAAATCCGCTTCCCAACGAGGGTAGCTTGTTCACGCGACGTCAAAGCTGTCGGGCATATTATTAGAGATTATACTGCTGATTGAAATTTTCTCTATCTTAGTATTCATTTTTTAAACTATGCTTACCAAACTTCCAAAGGCGTTTAAGAACTTCTACGTAGTGTCACTCGCCATATTTTTTATCTGGATGCTTGCGCTGGATTCTAATAACCTGATTGCCCGGTGGCAATTGAGTTCAAAGCTGAGATCGTTGGAACATGAGAAGGAATACTACGAGGAGAAAATTCAGGATGTTCAGAAAGATCATGATGAGCTTTTTGGTGACCGCGGCTCGATCGAAAAGTTTGCGCGTGAAAAATACCTGATGAAAAAAGAATCTGAAGACATCTACGTTATTGTAGAAGAGTAGATCCATGAAACACTTTCTTTCAGCACTAATCGTTTTTGCCACTACTTTGGCTTACAGCCAGGGTGAAGATAACAGTCTAAAAGGCGTTCCATTTAAGGAGAGAATTGTAACCGGTGGTGGTTTTGGACTTGGCTTTGGTTCTAATGCAGATTTCATCTCGGTTTCGCCGCAGGTTGGATATATGCTTACACAAAAGATCATGGCGGGAACGGGCTTCACTTATCGTTACACCAATTACAAGTTCGTCAAGCCATCGATCAAATTAAATGATTACAGTATCAACCCATTCGCCAGGTACAATGTGTATGAAAATTTCTTTTTGCAGGCGGAGTATGAGTACCTGAATTTTGAGCTGCCTGTTTCTTTAAACGAAACGACCCGCGAGGATTTTAACTCTTTTCTAGCCGGAGGTGGTATCATTCAACCCCTTGGCGATCGCGTCTCGTTATTCATTATGGCGTTGTACAACTTCTCCTACGTTACACCAAAAGCGGGCGAGTACGCTCCATACGACAGTCCGATTGTGTTTCGTATTGGGGTAAACGCAGGTGGATTTAGTTTTTGACGCTTTTAGAACTTCACTTTCAGTCGCCCACTCAGTTCCTGAAGATCTTCTATCACTTTCGCGTTCACCGGAATACCTTCTTTGATCCGTTGCTCACTCATCATTCTTTCCGGATCACCGGGAATGATCACGCTTTCCTGATCCGCTGTTGTTTTCGCTGAGCGGAAACGCGAGATCCAGTTATCCATGTGCGACTTAAATTCCTCTGCAGGTCTGAAAGCATCGATGCGCATCGCACCAAAAAAATGTCCGATGCCCGCACCAACCGGATCGGCGGGTGGCGCGAGGAAGCTCACAAACGGAGGTACCCATGGACCATAATTCGCACCCGACAAAACGGCGGAGAAAATATCCACCCATGCCCCGAGACAAAATCCTTTATGACTTCCGTGATCGCGATCACTGCCTAACGGAATCAAGGCGCCACCTTCTTTCAACTCATGTGGGTTGGTAGATACAGACCCATCTTTTTTCTGGATCCATCCCGGAGGAGCATCCGCGTTTTTGCGCTGTAAAATTTCAAGCTTGCCGTTGGCTGCGGTTGTTGTTGCAAAGTCTGCGACGAACGGAGGTTGTTTATCGGCAGGAATGGCAACAGCAATTGGATTTGTTCCAAGCAAACGTTCTACGGAGAATGTTGGCGCGACCAATGGACTTGCATTCGTCATCGCGATTCCGATCATGTCGTGGCTCAGGGCCATCATGGCATGGTGCCCGGCAATGCCAAAGTGATTTGAGTTTTTCACGGCGACCCATCCGGTTCCTGCTTGTTGTGCTTTTTTAATGGCAACGTCCATGGCGAAGGGTGCCACCACCAGACCGAGTCCACCATCACCATCGACAACCGCCGTGCTCGGCGATTCGTGAACGATCTTTATCGACGGACTTGCATTGATCCGTTTGGCTTCCCATAACCTGACGTATCCTGAAAGTCGTGCGATGCCGTGTGAATCAATCCCGCGAAGGTCAGCATCGAGCAGCACTTTGGTGGCAAGCATTGAATCGTTCTCAGAACATCCGATCGCACGAAAAACGTCAAGCGTAAATTTTTTCAGCTGTTGGTAGGTGTACATTGTCTCCATAGTCGATGGCAAAAGTAAGTCCGGCAGAAGCAGGATGCCACAATAAATGCAGGGAATTCGAAGGGCGTTGTATAATTCCGTGATGTAGATAGCCTGCCTGGCAGGCATTCACCGAAAGCGTTGGTTGTGCAGAGGCGCCTGGGCATGAGAAGGGCGCCGAAGCATCTCGACCGGAGCGACCGGTCCAGGTCGGAACCGTTTCATTTTGTGTTCAATTAAATGGCGCCAATTCGTGACTCTTGAGTTGAGACCGTGCCTGTCGGAATCAGGCTTCTGCTCATCGCACCTGTGCCTCTATTATTTTTTAACCCAGGTGGAGATGACTGGCATGCGCGAATTCATTTCGATTAAAAAAAAGAACCTCCGACATCTTGCGACCGGAGGTTCTAGCATTCACCTCGTTTCATGATTGTTGATTTTAGTTACGTTTTGTCATCTCGCTCAGTTCAGGGCTTTTAACACCGAACACGCTGCAGACATAGTTTTTCGCACCCTTAATCGTTTGCGTCACGCCGTTTGTTCCGTAAAGCAATTGCTTTTGGAGCTTTCGAGCGTTTTGAAGTGCTGCTTTTGTCTCAACCACTGCGTGCGACTTGCTTTGAAGATCTGCAACTTTGGCTTTCAGCGCGCTGAGTTTCAGATCTGTTTCTTTTGGATTGTAATTTCCAATGTCTGCAATGATCTGAACAAGGTCGCCAAACGTTTGCAATTGCGCACCAAAGTGTCGCCTGATCGCAGCACGTTTTACATCAGTGCTTCCTTCGCTGCCCTCCGCTGACGTTTTCTTTGCTGGCCTTCCCCCTTGCAGCTGTTGTTTCAGACTGTTCACAGCTTCGAGCGTGTCGGGTGACAGGTCGAGCGTGGCCAGCATGCGTACAACGCGCATGGACAGCGTTGGAAGTCCCGCAAAGGTTTCGCGACGGGCGATGATGGCCAGGCGGGAAGCTGACTGCGTTGTGGTTACCGCCTTCATTGCCTGATGTGAACGTTGGAGCAATTCGCTCATGGCGGTGATGCTGAGCTGCGTTGCTGTTGGTTGATAACGTTCACCGATCTGTTTGCAGGATGCTAAGACCTTGTCGAAGGATCCCACG
>DASPJN010000128.1:0-25562 GCA_035628595.1 Chryseosolibacter sp. | reverse complement strand
GAAAAATGAAAAATGATCTCATGCTGCTCTTTGTCATAGACAAAGAAGGCAACGTGGATGAAAGGAAATCCTTCCTTCTCAATGGAAATTGTACAGGAGACTGCATCTCGCAGCAGTGCTTCCATGAAGGCCGGCTCTGGTTTCTGCCGGTCTTTTCGACGAACGTGTGTTGAGTAATCTGGCATCCGATAAAAGTACTAATTTTCCGCGTGGAGGGGTTTATCCCGCAATCTTTGGTCATTCGAAAAAAAGCACGGCTCGCCTCGGACTTTTTACGATCTACCTGAGAAGCATTGCGATCTTATTAGCGGTTGCTGCAAGTGCAGCCACCAATGCAACCAAAGCCAAAGCGGGTGTCGAACTCAAAATTTTGTTATATAGAGAATGTTACGCGTGGCGAACAATCGAAATCAAAGTTTAACAGCGTCTTGCGCCGTTTTGAAAGCTATCACAATGCCGAAGCTTCTTTTTGTATTCGCTTTTTCCGGCGGACGCGAACAAAAAGCCAAACCAGCGCAATACCAGCAAGGATAAATGGCCAAATGTTCATCAGGCCCAGCAGGAAAAAAAGAAGGTTGTCCCATCCGTTTTGCAGTGATGCAAACGAGCGGGATGCGAATCCAAATTCACCAGATGTTCTTTCATAATACACCAGTATAAGCGTGCTATATGAAACCTGGTTCTTTAAGTAGTTCAGCCTTCCTTGCATCGATTCAATCTCAGCGCGTGTATTCGCTACCTGGCTTTCAATCGCAAGAATATCCGTTACAGACTTCGCCTGGCTCAACAGAGACAGGTAACGCGCCTCAAGTTCCTTTTTTGTTTTCAGTCTCGCTTCTACGTCAATAAACTCTTCCGTGACATCCTCACTGCTGATGCTCCGTGACTCCGTGTGATTCCCTAAAGCTTCGGCTTCACCCAAAAAGGCGTCGAACTCCGCAGCAGGAATGCGGATGTGCTGTTCAAACTGAAGGCGTTGATGGTAGTGATCGCGGCTTTCAGAGGCTACGTATGCATTATATTTCTTACAAAGCGTTTCGATGTTAACCCTTAACTTCGCTGCGTCGGTGGTGAGCAGCTCCAGTCTGCCATTGCGAATGAGTTTTCTTTCAATTGTTACAGCACTATTGCTTACGAGTTTCGCTTCGGCATTTTCCGACTCACTCACCGCATATGACGGCGCGTAGGACATACCGTTTTCAAAATTGCCCGCCCTTTCACACGACATCATCGCCGCAAGCATCAGAAAATTTAACAGCAATAATTTCAGCCTCATGA
Organism: Chryseosolibacter sp.; assembly: GCA_035628595.1. GTDB lineage: Bacteria > Bacteroidota > Bacteroidia > Cytophagales > Cyclobacteriaceae > Chryseosolibacter. Next base: position 24,284 of record DASPJN010000128.1, on the reverse strand, counting down.
TTGAAATCCTGAATGGTAGTGTATTCATAGCATTGGAAGTGTACCGTTAAATTCCATTTTTTTGATTTGGTAACCCACGCGACGTCGTGACCTGATTCGATTTAATCATTCTTTTTGGAGAATCGGAATCAATTGTTTGCCCATGAGTGGCGATTAACCTGCTTTCGGATGTTCAAAAATATTTTCTGCTCGAATAGGGGTTGAGCGCGGTATGCTTGTCTAGAGAACAATCAACCAAAAAAAATGAAACTTCATTTGATTCTCCTCCTTGCCGTTGCTGCCCTGCTGCCATTTTATACACATGGGCAGAAGCTGACACAAAACATTCGCGGTACTATTAATGACCAGGACAGCCAGTCTCCGCTCGTTGGCGCCACCGTAATTGTGGTCGGGTCAAATCCATTTATCGGAACAGTAACCGATATCAATGGCCACTTCCGGATCGCTGATGTGCCTGTCGGTCGTGTGACCCTCAAGATCACGTTTATGGGATATGAAGAGCGAACTGTTCCGAACCTGCTCATCACTTCAGGGAAGGAAGAAATCGTAAACGTTATGCTGGTGGAGTCGGTGAATAACCTGGAAGAGATCATCATCAGCGGCGATCTGCAGAAAGGAGAAGTATTGAACGAAATGGCTGTCGTGAGTGCGCATACCTTCTCCGTTGAGGAGACACAACGCTTCGCAGGCTCTTTCGATGATCCTGCGCGTTTGGTTTCCGGTTTCGCCGGCGTTCAGGGCAATGCCGAAGGCAACAATGATATTATCGTGCGCGGCAATTCACCCAGGGGAATATTATGGAGGATGGAAGGTATTGCCATTCCCAATCCCAATCACTTTGCCGGCGAAGGATCTACCGGCGGCCCGATCAATGCGCTAAGCAGCAAGATGCTGAGCAACTCCGACTTTTTCACCGGTGCGTTTGCACCTGAATACGGCGATGCAACTTCCGGCGTTTTCGATATGAAGCTGAAGAACGGAAACAACGAGCAGCACGAATACACCGCTTCATTAAGCACACTGGGTGTCGACATGACCACTGAAGGTCCTTTCTCCAGTGCGTTGCGCGCATCGTACATAGCCAACTACCGCTATTCTGCACTCGACCTGCTGGATCAGGCAGGCGTTGTAGACTTTGGTGGTGTGCCCCGCTACCAGGACATGTCTTTTAAACTGGCGCTCCCGCTGAATAGCAAACATCTGTTTTCCCTGTTCGGATTGGGAGGATTGAGTGGCATCGATACAGAGGAAACCGATGAAGAAGATACAGAACGAATTATCGGAAAATTTAACGGGCGAAACAAAATGGGTGTGCTCGGCTTCGCTCATACCTACCAGATCAATGAGGATATGTATTTGAGAACTACGCTGGCTGCAACGGGAACAGGCAATAATTTCAAATATGCTATCCCTGATGAGACTGATCATTTTTATGATATCCAAAGCGGAAGAATAACAAAAACGTCAGGCATTGCTGCAACGACTTTCAACTACAAGATCAATGCGAGCCATAAACTGGAGACAGGCATCATCGTTGCGCGACTGGCGTTCGATATGGATGCGCATGAGTTTGACTTCGATGAAGATGTGCTTGTCAATGAGCTACAGGAAAAAGGAAGCTCAGCCACATTACAAGGTTATGCAAGCTGGAAGTATCGGCTGACAGAAGATCTTACCATGGTAGGCGGTCTGCATTATCTTCGGTTTACACTGAACAACAATTATTCAATCGAACCACGATTGTCGGTGAGATGGCAGGTCAGTGAGAAGCAATCTTTCCATGCGGGAGTTGGTATTCACAGCAAGCTGGAGAGCCTGTCCACTTACCTGGCAAAACGATATGATGATAATGACACATACACGCAACCGAATAAGGATCTTGAGTTGACCAAGGCAGCACACGTTGTCGTTGGTTACGACAATCGCATCGCTGAAAACGCACATCTCAAGCTGGAAGCTTACTACCAGCGTCTTTATGATGTTCCCATTGAACCGTCGCCAGGGCTAACTTTTCGTTGATCAACGTAAGTGAGGGATATACCAACCGTCAATTGACGAATGAAGGTACAGGAAGAAACTATGGCGTTGAGCTTACGCTCGAGCGATATTTCAGTAAGGGTTTTTACTACATGAGCACGCTTTCCTTGTTCATGTCACTTTACACAGCGCAGGATGGAATTGAAAGAAAGTCGGCGTATGACAATAATTATGTTGGGAATCTCATTGGCGGAAAAGAGTTCAGGGTGGGCACCGTATCGAAGAACAAGGTCTTGTTTGTGAATACCAAGGTGGTGCTGATAGGCGGCCAGCGTTTCTCGCCCATCGACCTGGAAGCTTCCATTGCTGCAGGGCACGAGATCACCGATGAGTTGATTCCCTTTTCGGCAAAGGGTGATGATATTTTCAGGACTGATTTTTCAATCGGCTTAAGACGTAACCGCAAACACATCACTACTGAATGGAAAGTTGATGTGCAGAACATTTTAAACAACCAGACCGTGCTTGGAGAATATTATGTACATGCCACACGCTCGATTACCAGGTCAACGCAGCTTGGCATGTTGCCAACCATCAGTTACAAGATCAGTTTTTAGTTTGATGGAAATTGAGATTTGGAAGAAAGGCAATAAGATTGAATTTACAATCGTGAACGCCGATGAAATCATGAGTGAGCAGTATTGTTCTGGGCGCCAAGAGCCAGGATAGGTTGTTAAATACTCGATGTGTATTCATGCAATCCTCAACAGCGCCGGCACCTTCCTCCACTCTCCCTCCACTCTTTGTCCACTCCTTAAGTATGCGTTCGGTATGCCTGGAGTATGCACGAAGGTCACGCAGTGTGCCCTGAAACAAAGAAGGAAAAGAAAAATTCTTAAACAAAGAAAGTGAGGGTGGGTGCTATCGAAACCTAAATTCGAAGCTTGGGTGAGATACCTGCCTTCGCAAAATGCTTCAGCAGGCAAAGCCTTCGCCGCAGCGCATGCTCCGGGCGGCTCAGGATCTGTGACGCTTATTTTTAAAATGAAGTAATGCATGTTGTATCTGATATCGGAATGCCTCCGCCCCGCCCGGAACATTACCAAATGTTAATTTATTTCGAAATATATTAACTACAGCAAGAATCCGGTTGAACCCAGCTCAGGTTCTTCCGTTCTTTACATCAAAATTCTTTTATGCTCGCTGCTACCCTTCAACGCGATCCGCTCGCGCAACAATCCGCCACCGTTCGAATCGAATCAATCGATTTGCTCCGCGGTATCGTCATGATCATCATGGCCCTCGATCATGTACGCGATTACTTCCATGCCGATGCATATATTTTTGATCCGCTCCGACTTGCTGATACAACCGCGCCGATCTTTTTCACACGTTGGATCACACATTTTTGCGCGCCTGTTTTTGTTTTCCTCGCGGGTACGTCGGCATTCTTCGTCGGACAAAAGAAAGGCCTCCGTCAACTTTCCATTTTCCTTCTCACGCGTGGTATATGGCTTGTGTTTCTTGAAATCTCAGTCGTGGGCTTCGGATGGTTTTTCAATATTGAATTCTCTGTCATCGTGCTCCAGGTAATCTGGGCACTGGGCATTGGTATGATCATACTTGCAGCGCTTGTTCACTTGCCCATTGCAATAAACTTCGCGCTTGGCATTCTGCTCGTCGCGGGACATAACCTGCTAGATGGCATACACGTAGAAGGTACCGGCGCTGCAACCATCGGCTGGGCAATGTTACATGAGTTTGCTGCGTTTCCGTTAAATGACCGCGTGCTGCTCGTTGGTTATCCGATCATTCCATGGACAGGCATCATGGTGCTCGGATATTGTTTTGGAACATGGTACCAGCCCGGTGTTAGTGCGTTGGTACGCAGGAAGCGTTTACTGATGACAGGTACAATCATGCTTCTGTCATTTATTGTTGTGCGATATGTGAATGTTTACGGCGATCCGCGCCCCTGGTCTGAGAAATCATCTTCTGTGTTTACGTTCCTGTCGTTCATCAATGTAAATAAGTATCCTCCTTCCTTGTTATATGTGCTGATCACACTCGGTCCTTCGATGATCGTGTTGGCGCTAACAGAAAATATCCGCGGAACGATACAAACTTATACTACTGCATTGGGCCGCGTACCGTTATTCTTCTATGTAATTCACTTGTATGCCATTCATCTTGTGGCGGTGATCGCAGCAATGCTCACCGGATTTGATGCATCGGACATGGTATTGAATACATGGGTTACTGACGCGCCGCAACTGAAGGGCTATGGATTCAGTCTTGGGGCGGTTTACGTTATCTGGATTGCCTTCGTGCTGTTATTGCTTCCGGTCTGTCTTTGGTACGATCGGTACAAACGCACAAACCGCGACAAATGGTGGTTGAGTTATCTGTAAAAATATTTTGGATCGATCAGATTCTTCTGCGGTAAACAGGCTGACAGCGATTAAGCTTTTCCACAACATGGCTGTCGGATAAGACCTGGAAATCCTGGTAGTACTGGCCGACAGCGTAGAAGTCGGCACACTGCGCTGCAATGACAACTTCATCTGCGAGCATATTAATTTCGCTGACATAGCTTCTGCTTGACACAGGTGCAGCAACAATAACGTGTGCAGCATTTCTACTCTGACACAATTTGATCACCGGCACAATAGTCGAGCCCGTGGCAATGGCGTCATCGACAATAATGACCACCCTGTTCGCCATCGCAGGCAACGGTTTCCCATTCCTGAATGTCTGCACGCGACTCCCGATTTCTCTGAGCTGTTGTGTATGGATCTGGTTAACCTGATTCCTGTCAAGATCACTGACGTTCGATGAAAAGAATGATCCATCTTCAGCAACTGCTCCAACATCACGATTATGATGATGCGGGTGCGGCAATTTCTTTGTAATCACAACCGACAATTCCGCATTCAACATGCCAGCCACCTCGCAAGCGACGATCACGCCACCGCGCGGAACACCAAGCACAAGCGCATTCTTGTTTTTGTATTTGCCTTGAAGTAGTTTACCCAGCTCAATACCAGCCTCGGCTCTATCGGCGAAAATGCGTTTTGTTGTAACCATATTTGTCGTGTTTAGATAATTGCGTTTAAAAAAACACAGTGCCATCGGTATCGGCTACAAGCCGAACAATGCTTTCCATTTTTTCTTACGTGCTTTCGAAGTTGACTTTGGAGCGATACGCTTGCTTGCTTCAATAACATAGTCCACTTCGTGCGTAATCACACTGTACGTGAGACGAGATTCGATTATCAGGATCCCCGAGGAAGCAAAAAGTATGGCGGCGCCGGCCATCCCAAAGGCTGTCGGTATCCATGTGTGTTTTAAATGCGTGATAGACACAACGCCGATTGCAAGACTGGTAGCGACAAACAATCCCAGGCTGACATACAACAAAATCATCGCCCGCGTGAGCAGCTTGCTCCGTTGCGCGCTCTTCCGTAAAAGCGTATAGAGAATTCTTCGTTGTATTTCGTTATCAGACGCGGCGTCTTCAGTTCGCTCAATTTTCATGAACTCCTGTGAGATCACCCGCAAGCGCTCGATCACGCGACCAAGCCGCTGAGATGTGGTCATGATCAGCGAGCCACTGGCAAGAATCAACACTGCTGGTGTGATCATACTGGAAAGTATACCGAGCGCCGGAAACATTTCATTCATAGGCATGCTGCAATAACGTGAGACATTGTTTTGATGAAACACGAAGAATATTGTGCCGTGAAAGAGACGCCAACAGTCATGTCCGGCCGGCTCACCTGAAACGGGCGATCCGGCCCTTCATAAATTAAAGAATCTTTGCTCATGAAGCATTTCATTAAAATACTATTGATACTGGTTTTCTTTGCCTGTAACGAATCATCCGAACCATCATCAGGGTGGACTATCGTTGGTCTCATGAATAACCAGGTGAAGGCAGCTGTATCGTGGGACAATAAGGTCGTTGCCGCAACGCTAGGCGGAGGCGTTTACATGGCGGTGCCCGGTGAATCATTAGTGCCAGCGAATGAAGGACTGCAAAATCTATTCGTCTACTCGCTCTTAGTGATAAACGGAGATCTGTATGCCGGCACGCGTGATGGAATTTTTGTACGTCATGAGCAGGGCACAACATGGCAACATATGACGGCCGCTCTTCCATCCGAAACGAGAGCATACTCCCTCGCCTCGGATGGGTCGCACTTGTTTGCCGGATCTCGAACAGGTGTATTTCAAATTAATCTCAACAATACCGATGACGTGATTCATTTAAGTAACGGTATGAGCGCAGAGCCATACGTGATGTCAACGTCCTTTGAAAACGACGTTTTATACACCGGAACACAAGGAGGATTATACACACTGATCGGGAGCGATGAGTGGCAGCGAGAAACCGGTGTTCCGCTAATGACAATCGGACAACTTGCGTTCGCCCAAAACATCGTTGTTGCGCCAACTGACGGAAGCGGCATCAGTGTTAAAACTAACAATTCATGGAAGCATGAAAATTTCGGTCTTCCATCGATGAAAACTTTTGCTGCTTTCTTTCACAAAAACAGTTTTTACTGCGGAAGCGATCACGGCGTTTATACAACGGATCTCGACTTTAAAAAGTGGGAGCCACTTAACGTTGGACTGCCTTCAAATACCATCGTTAATCGGTTTGCATTGATTGACGAGATGATCTATGCGTGCACGGAAAATGGCTTGTACCGTCTTCAATAATTTTCTGTACGTCTTTCACCCGCGATAAACAGCTTCTTCGAATGAAATTCTTCGTTCCATACCTTTTCCAAAATCCGAATCAGAATGGCGGATCATAAAATGACTTTGGCAGCTAAGTGACGTGATGTCTTAAGCGCGGTAAACGAGTGCGTTGACGTTCATGCCGGCACCAACGGATGCCATGACAATGTTATCACCCTTCCCGATGGTATGACCTTCCAATTTTTTCTTAAGAATAAGATCAAGCAACGTAGGGACAGTTGCAACAGAACTGTTGCCAAGCCAACCAATTGTCATTGGCATAATGCCCTCCGGAATAACATCCTGGTTACAGAGCTTGAATGCGCGTTCGAGAATGGCCTGATCCATCTTATCATTTGCCTGGTGCACAAGTATTTTGCTGATATCACCAATTGTGAGCCCTGCTTTTTCAATAGCGGCTACAATAATGTTTGGAACGTTGTTAAGGGCAAACTCGTAAACCTTACGGCCATTCATTTTCAAAAACAAGCTATCTTTCTCCGAGGTGTAGTCTGAATAGGAACTACTCATGTGCAGCAAATTTGCGTAGCCGGATGCAAATGTTCTTGATTTATGCGCCAACACACCTTTTGTATCATCGTCAGAAGCCTCCACAATTGCAGCCCCGCTGCCATCGCTGTAGATCATGGAATCGCGATCATGCGGATCAATCACCCGCGATAACGTTTCAGTGCCGATAACAAGACACCGCTTAGCCTGGCCGGAACGGATAAAGCAGTCGGCCTGTATCACACCTTCGATCCATCCCGGACAGCCGAAGATCATATCGTATGCGACACAAGCTGGATTGGATATGTTCAGCATGGATTTAATCTTGGAGCCAAGCGAGGGAACCATTGTCACACGATTGGATTCCGGACTAACATCGCCGAAGTTGTGCGCAACTATGATATAGTCAAGTGTTTCAGCATCTATGCCTGAACTGTCAAGTGCATCTTTAGCGGCATAGTAGCCGATATCTGACGCCATTTGTTTAGGGCTAACGTACCTTCGTTCGCGAATGCCGGTGATTTCTGTAAACTTCTCAATGATATTTTTGTTGCTTCGGTATAATTTCAAACCATCCGCTTCGTAAAAATGGTGGTTTTCGAATGCCTCATTTTTAACTATCACTTCGGGAATATAGCTCCCGGTTGCTGCGATTGTAGTTCGAATCATGAATCAGGTTTTAGGAATAATAAACAACCCGAAAATCGCCTTTCAGGTTCGCAAATCTTTGCACTTACAATATACTGCTGATCCTGAGCGGATGAACTGATCTCGGCTGAAATTGTATTATAAATAATCCTTAAGGATTTTACTTCGGGATGCGGTTCTAAGCCGCCTCGTAGCTTTTTCTTTTATCTGTCGTACGCGTTCGCGCGTAAGGTGAAACTTGTCACCAAGTTCTTCCAGTGTCAGTGGTGCGCTTCCGTTCAATCCAAAGTAACACGAGATCACATCGGCTTCACGTGAAGTTAGTGTAGACAATGCACGTTGAATTTCCGCCTTAAGCGAGTCGTTGATCAGGTTATCATCAGGTGAATCATAATCAACATCAGACAAAACGTCGAGAAGTGTTCCTTCCTCTCCCTGCTTGAATGGCGCATCAACAGAAACGTGCCTGCCCGAAACGCTGAGATTCGTTTCAACCTCAACGGAGCTAAGCCCTGCAGCCTCAGCGATCTCTTCTGTTGAGGGCTCGCGCTGATACTTCTGCTCTAGAAGCGAAAGTGTTTTAAGGATTTTGTTAAGCGCGCTTATTCGGTTCAGTGGCAACCGCACAACACGCGATTGTTCCGCAAGCCCCTGCATGATTGACTGGCGGATCCACCACACAGCGTACGATATGAATTTGAATCCGCGTGTTTCGTCAAAACGTTGCGCAGCTTTTATGAGTCCCAGGTTCCCCTCGTTGATCAGGTCGCCGAGCGTTAATCCATAATTCTGGTATTGTTTAGCTACAGACACAACAAAGCGAAGGTTTGCTTTTGTAAGTTTCTCCAATGCTGCCGTGTCGCCTTCGCGGATTCTTCTGGCAAGCTCAGCTTCTTCGTCGGCAGATATCAGCGTCAGTTTCGCAATCTCCTGTAGGTATTTATCAAGTGACTGTGTTTCCCGATTTGTTATCTGCTTGGCGATTTTTAGTTGACGCATGATTTAGTTGCTCGTTTAATAATTTAAATGTCGAATAACGGGAACGCATAGGTATACCGTTAATAGTAAATAACATCCGGTCTATGGCATCCGTTGCCACACAAAAACTGGCCCTGCCACGAAGTAGCGGTAACTAGCAGAGATCTTTCAATGACTTCATCGGGCACCTTACCAGGTAAATTTTCCGGATTCAAAGCAGCGTTATGCCCGTTTGATAATTGTGGAGAGGATTAATGAACTACTTCTGTTGTAGTAGGCAGTGAATTAAAGTATCCGCAATTGGCTGGTAAATATACGCCTTATGACGTTATAAACCTAAGTGCCAGCGAACTGTCGTAGCCTGTGATAGTGCATGTATGCCGTCGCAGTGAACTAGAATATCCCTGGGTACGTCGCCACAACCGGTCGGAAAAGGGCTGACGAACACTTCGGCTGAGCGATAATGGAAGAAATGAAAATTAACAGCGCTGGGACCTGGTTGAACCAACCAGGACACATTAAAAAATGTGGAAAAAAATCATCTTTTACGATAATATCCCCTAGGCGACAGAAGAATAACTTCTGAAAGCCGGCGTAATATTTAGCTTCAGGATGCCATTGAATGGGAAAACCATTTTGATCTCTGATATGCCGATCTCGCATCGCGAAAGAATATGACCGCTCATGTCGTAGCGGTGGAAATGAATAATTTCTTCGCTATCGCACTTGTCGATATATTCCACCTGGGTGAGAAACATACCCTCACCGAATGCACGAGCGTAAACACCAATGATGTTACCTGACTCTTTACTGATTTGTAGCTCTCTAAGAATTTGTTTCTTAGTCCGGATAAAGTCAATGGGGAGTTTTCGGGTTGATCGTTCTGCTGTCATTCCGAGTAGGAATCTCTCAAACAAATTCATTGTATGTCGTTTTGATAAAAGCGACAGTAAAAAACAATGCCAGTACCGTTCAGTACAACGAGACGCGTCTCACTATGCCAGCAAAATTATTGTCAGCATCGGCGGAAATTCATTCAGGAAAAAACGGCAGGTTCTCATCAGGCAGAATAGCTACGGTTTGGGTGAGGCTTTTTCGGAGCCGCTCACAGTTCCTTTCCGTTTGGTAAAAAGTTCGATCTTCTTTCTGTTTCCAACGAGCCAGATCACATCATTCCATTCGAGTACAAGTGTCGAGTCAGGATTCAGTATTCGCTCACCTCGCCGCTCGACGCCAATCACAAGTCCTTCAGTAGCTTCCCGTATTTGAGAGGAGCGGATATCAGCTCCTTTCAATTTTGTATGCTCATCCACCAGGATCTTTTGCAACACAATATCACTGAGGTCTGTTGACGGTACGGTAGAACCGAAATCCTCCGGGTGAAATGCAGGCTTAAACTTTTGAATCTGATCATCAGTGCCCAGGATGCCGGCGTGATCAAAAGGAAGAAGTATGTTATTACGTCCTGGCGTGTTGATAATTATGTCACCGCGTTTGATATATACAATGTTAATCCCGAACCGTTCCCTCCAGGAGAGTTCTCCCAGCGTTCTGCCGATATAATCTGCCTGTCGTGGCACTTCCATGGGTACAATGTGCGCGTCCCACGGGAGAAGTGTTGATTGAAGGTCTGCATTCTTTCGCGATACATTTGCATCAAGCGTGTTGAACGCAACGGTCTCCCTGGCATTCAGGTTGCCAACAAACCGCATCTCAAGACGCTGGTAAAAATCCTGGATACGTTTCGCAAAAAGAAACAACACAAGGATAATGAGCGGCACGATTACAAAAAACGCTTCGCCTGCCGGAAACAATTCAAACGTGAGAAAACTAATAAAGGTAAGGCCTGCGAGTATACGCAATACTTCCAAAATCAAAAGCGGGCCTCTGTTGTACCGATTTATCATCCACAGTTCCTTATAAGCAAAATGCTTCGACGGTCTTTTCGCCATCATTGCCCAGAGAAAAGGCATCGCAATACCAATCGCAAACAAGAGCGTGAGCAAGTGTCTCAAAAGCGCATTCGACATGTATTCAGCAGATACGGGCTTGATCACCTTCACGACCAGTACAAAGATCGCCAGCAACATGATAGCGTTCGTGAGAATGATGTTAACATAAGCACGCAATACCGTACGCCATTCCGTTTCCGCCTGGATGCTTTGGGCGCCGCTGGAATACCGGTTGAGACGTGCCAGCATCTTTGGCGGTAGTTTACGTTCAAGAAACTTATAAAGCTGTTCAGACCCTTTGATCATGTATGGCGTTGTGAAAGTGGTGATCGCCGAGGCACCAACAGCCACCGGGAAAAGAAAATCCGAAATCACGCCAAGCGATAATCCCAACGTCGCGACGATAAAAGCGAATTCGCCAATCTGCGCCATACTCATGCCGACCTGAACCGATTGCTTCAACGGTTGTCCGGACAATAGTGCACCAAGCGTTGTGCTGAACAATTTTCCGAAAAGTGTTAACAGTGTTACACAGATTACGGGCCATCCGTATGTAATGATTGCCTGCGGGTCTATCATCATTCCAACAGACACGAAAAAGATTGCTCCGAAAAGATCTTTCACGGGCTTTGTGATATGCTCAATTTTTTCGGCTGACGTTGTCTCCGCTAAAATTGATCCCATAATGAACGCCCCAAGCTCGGCAGAAAAGCCGGCCTTCGTTGCAAGCACTACCATTCCAAGGCACAAGCCCAGCGACAGAATGAGTAACGTTTCTTGATCCATCAATGTTTTGACGCGCCTTAGGAATGTCGGCAAAAGAAAAATTCCGGCGATAAACCACAGCGCCAGAAAGAACAAGAGCTTCAATACTGTGTAAATGATCTCACCTCCCTCAAACTGTTGCGTAACTGCAATAGTCGAAAGTAAAACCATCAGCAAGATGACTACGATATCTTCAACAATCAGAACACCAAAAACGATGCGCGCATATTGTTTTGTTTTCACGCCAAGTTCGTCGAAGGCGCGAATGATGATTGTCGTCGATGAACTTGCGAGCATGCCGCCTAGAAAGAGGCTGTCCATCGTTGACCAGCCCAGCGCGATTCCGACAAAATATCCGGCCACCGTAATAAAAACTATTTCAACCAGCGCGGTGATCGAGGCCGAGCCACCAACACGCATAAGTTTTTTGAAACTGAACTCAAGACCGAGACTGAACAGCAGAAAGATGACCCCGATCTCTGCAAGGATCTCAACGTTCTCGCTATCTGCCACGGTTGGTGCAAGATGAAAATGCGGCCCCACAAGAAAGCCGGCGATGATGTAGCCCAACACGAGCGGTTGTTTGATCTTGCGGAATACAATCGTTGTGACCGCTCCGGCGATCAGGATTAATGCTAAATCATGAATAAGATCCGGTAAATGTCCCATGTCAATACATAAATAAAAAAATAGTCGCTGCGACTTTACGCGCGAAAATAGATTTACTAAGATAACTCAAAAATCCTCGCCTGCATTCGATGAGGTGCAGGGTTAAGCCGTTCTTCAATCGACCGATTGCCTTTCCTAAGTACGCGTATTCGGGTCACGTGTCAGGGCGCGCGCTTACTTACCAAGCAATGTAAATTCAACGACAATTTTTTGTTGATCAAAATTGGAATAGACAAGCTTAACGAGATTCCTGTTGTCCATTGCGAGCGCGATATCAAAAGCACGCTGAAAATTTTCCTGGCTATAACCTAGAGCCTCTATAACGTTTAGCATATCGGTATCCGCTTTGCGCGCCGCAAGCACCTTGCTGATTTCTGATTCAAAATTCATGACATGAAAGTAGCAGGAATTGAAGACACGAAAAAGAAAATTGGTGTGCGACTTCCACTGTCGCGATAACTATCGCCGCAATGCTGGTGCCGGCACAAATCTTTCTTTTACCTTTATTACAAACACCTGGTAAATGTTGATCCGTAAAAACACCAAAACATTTAAAACCATCCACGAAATCATCCGCCAATGTCAGTACCGGCCCGACCGAGAAAAGCTGGTACGTCTTTACATTACAAAGGCCGGCGATTCGGTTGCAGAACGTATCAACATTGAAGGGATCGAGGAGAAGTCATCGCTCTTCTATGAAATGAATTACCAAACAATTTTGAGCAACCTCAATTCTTCCACCCACCAGCTACATGCAAGTGAAGATGTTCCAGGTATTTATTTCTTTCATACCAGTAGCAACAAAGCGTGGGATGAAACGCCATTCGAATTTGATGAAGCCGTATTGAAAGAATTCAGCGCGTTGCCTGAGCTTCCTTTGGTTCGTAAGAAAGAAAATGTCGGAAAAATCGCGATACCAAAATCTGCTTTAAAGAAAAACGAGGTAGAGAAACCGGTTAAGAAATCAAAAAGCAAAAACAAAGGAATCACGCCGGCTAAGAAAGAGGTTGGCGAAAAGAAAAGATCATCACAACCCGATTTTAAGCTCGCGCATGAAATTGAGTTCACAGATCTGGAGAGGCTTTTCTTCCGACAGGCAAAGCTTAGCAAGCGGGATGTATTGAACTATTATTATAAAATCGTCGATTACATCTTGCCATACGTGAAGAACAGGCCATTATGGACGCGGTTGTATTCAGACTCGCAAGCAACATCACCAAAGCCTGTGAATATCGAAACGCTTTTTGGTGGTGACGACGACGCTGCACCAGACTGGATGAAAAAAGAAACTGCTTCATCAGCAAAGAGTAGCGATGAGGGTTTCTTACCATGTAATGACAAAGAACATCTGCTCTTGTATGTTGAACGCGGATGTGTGGAATTCAGAACCGGGCACGCTGCACTGAAAAAATCCGCCCTTCCCGATTACATTGTTATCGACATCGACGGAGCCGAAAATGAATTATCGAAAACGGTTGACGTCGCGTTAGCGATGAAAGAAATTCTGACAGGCCTTCAACTGCCTTCGCTTGTGAAAACTGACGGCTACACGGCCCTTCACGTTTATGTTCCGCTTGACGGAAAAAACGATTTCGAAGTCGCGCGAAAAGCAGCGGAATACATTTGTTACCTCACACGCATAAAAGCCAGTGGAGTCGTCTCAATCAAAAGTCCGGATACTTACGACCACGGCAAAGTTTCGATCGACTACCGGATCAACGCGGAAAACGAAAATATCATTTCTCCTTATTCGCTTACAGCAGGACAGCAACCTTCCGTCGCCACGCCTTTACGATGGGAGGAGCTGGAGAAAGGCTTCCGTCCGGAGGAATACAATTACGAAACTGTTATAAAACGCCTTAACAAAGCGTCAGACCCTTTTGAAACAATCTTTAAGAAAAAAGTAAGTGCATCAGCGCTATTGGAAAGACTCGAAGAAAACTATGCCTTTCTTTTTTAAATTGATTGGTGAAGTTAAATCGAACACATTGGAGGCAACAAACAAAAATAGGTCGCCGGCATAGTGTTCAACTTAAAGGTTAAAATTTTCTGCATCTTTTTGTCCGAAGTCCGTCTGTAGAGCAAACGACTAAAAGATGAGACACAATCAATTCCTTCCCGTAGCGATCATTGGCGCAGGCCCGGTTGGCCTGGCAGCTGCAGCACATCTCACAATTCGCAATCAACCCTTTATACTTTTTGAAAGTGGAAACACGGTGGCGGCGAATGTCCTTTCCTGGAAACATATCCGCGTGTTCTCGCCGTGGCGATACAACATCGACAAAGCCGCAAGACAACTGCTGGAATCGACAAGCTGGACCAGCCCTGACAATGACGGTTTACCAACCGGCGAAGAGTTGTACAATGACTATTTCAAACCCCTGGCTGCGCTCCCTGCAATTGCCAAAAATACTGTGACCAATGCAAAAGTATTATCGGTAGGACGAAAGAATACCGATAAAATGAAAACCTGGGGACGGGAGGAATTGCCATTTGTAATTCAGGTGCTGAAGGACACCGAAGTTGAACAATACGACGCAAAAGCGGTAATTGATACATCCGGCACCTGGAATTCGCCCAACCCAATCGGATCAGGCGGCACGTACGCCCCCGGAGAAGTACAGAATCGTACGAAAATATTTTACGGAATTCCGGACATATTAAACGAACATGCGGCGCGGTATAAAAACAAAAATGTGTTGGTTGTCGGAAGCGGACACTCATCCATCAATGCGATCCTTGAACTTGATAAACTGAAAGATAAGTTTCCGGATACCGTCATTCATTGGGTGTTGCGAAAGAAAAACATCCGGGATGTATTCGGCGGACAAGAAAAGGACGCGTTACAGGCACGCGGTGCGCTTGGGGTTAAGATCGAAACGCTGATCAATAACAATCGCGTGAATGTTTATACACCATTCCAGATCCAACAGATCGTTAACAAGAACGGCCAGCTGAATATTGTCGGAATCCAGCATGACCAAAAAATGATATTACCCGGTATCGACGAAATCATCAGCAACACAGGGTCACGCCCGGACTTTTCATTTCTGCGTGAGGTGAGATTGCATATTGATCCGTCGTTGGAGAGCGTGGCCGAAATTGCTGAGCTCATCGACCCAAACATTCACAGTTGTGGAACTGTACGACCGCACGGAGAAAAAGACCTGCGCCATCCGGACAAAGATTTTTACATTGCCGGATCGAAAAGCTACGGCCGCGCACCCACATTCCTGATGGCAACCGGTTATGAACAGGTTCGTTCGATCGTTGCTGCGATTGACGGCGATATGGAAACTGCAAGGAACGTGGAACTCGATCTGCCGGAAACAGGGGTGTGTAGCACAGATATCGGCGGTGGCTCGGCTGCGTGTTGCGGAAGTGCGCCAGTACCACAAACAAAAACTGTAGCCGCGTGTTGCGGCTAAAAGATGATTGATCAAAAATTAAAGGCATCAGCTTTCGCGGCAAGTGCACTCGCATTCGCCAGCTTCGGCGATGCCTTTCTCTATGCATATCTTCCCGTCAATTATTTACTCGCGGGCGTGCCGCTTGCCTGGGTTGGCGTGCTGCTTTCCATCAACCGTTTCGTTCGCATTTTCTCGAATACAGCGATGGTTCGTCTTTTTGACATTTACGGACTTCGCACGGTTACAATTCTCGCCGTCATTACTGCGATTGTATCGACGCTTGGCTACGCGTTTGCGTCTTCCGTTTTGATCTGGCTCACATGTCGGATCATTTGGGGGCTTTCATTTTCAGCCATGCGCGTCAGTACGTTGGCTTACGGAATCCAAAATGAAAAACAAGGCATCGCACTTGGACTCAGCCGCGGTTTGCAGGAAGCAGGCCCGATGATCGCATTGCTGTTCGCGCCATTTCTTCTCCGGCACTTTCAAGGGATTGATCTCTTCCTGGTCCTTGCAGTAGGATCATTGCCGGCATTGTTGTTTGCCTTCGCATTGCCGAAAGATAAATCTACGCACGTCGCTGCCGGGAATCGATGGCGGTTGCGTATACCTTCATTATTTAATTGCCTTACGCTTGTCTCAGCCATCCTGATCGATGGCATTGTTGTTATTGTGCTGGGGACGCTTTTCCTGTTACATCGACCTGAGATTTCATTGTTGATGGCAACCTCGCTTGCTGCGTTTTATCTCGGCTATCGCCGGATGTGCCTGGTTATACTATCGCCACTTGGCGGATGGCTTGCTGACAAATTTGGTGTGATTCGAATCTTCAACGTTTCGCTCATCTGTGTAATCGCTGGTCTCGCACTTGTTAGCGGAGGGTGGATTAGCACCGGCCTGATCATCATGTTTACCAGTTACAGCGTCAATGCTGCTATCACGCCGGGCGTTTTGGCTCGAACGAAAAACGGGTCATTATTTTCGGTAGCTGAAAATGCTACATGGCGCGATGTCGGTGCCGCGGTTGGAACGTTAGCAGGTGGGTTCCTGCTGAATGCCTCGTCTTTAAAAATTATCTTATTTGTTGCCACGATCGTACTCGCAATACTTTTTGCATTACATATAATCAGACTTAGCCGTTCAATTCAAGTTGCAAACTTATGGAGGTAGAAAGTGTTTATCAGACGTTTCATCATTCTTTGCTTTCATTTATCCGCAGTAAGATCACGATAAAAGAAGACGCGGAAGATATCCTTCAAAATGTTTTTATCAGGATATCCTTGAACATTGATCGGTTGTCAGAATCGGAGAAATTGAAAAGCTGGATCTATGCGATCACACGCAATGCCATCATCGACTATTATCGTCATCGTTCAAAAAGCAAGGCGATAACATTAGATGAAACTTTTGAACAAAGTCTGTTGAACGAAGATGCTCGCGCTGCAACCGGGTTGGACGGCTGCATGCATAACATGATCAACCTTCTGCCAGAGCCCTACCGTCAGACGCTAATCGATTCTGAAATCCACGGGATCAGCCAGAAAGAGCTCGCTGAAAAATACGACATCCCATATCCTTCGTTGCGATCACGCGTGCAACGCGGCCGCGAACGTCTGAAGCAATTGTATTCCAACTGTTGCCATATACAGCAAGACGCGCGCGGAAATATTGTCGAGTTCAAAATCCGAAATGTCGGGTCGTGCAATTCTTGTGACAATTAATTCTTTCTTGCGTTGCATCATTCACCAGGCACCTCGTCTATATAAGTGTAAAAACACTTATTTATGAAGACAAATACTTTAGAACTACCCATCGTAGAAAAAGCAAAAATCACAAACGAAAAAAAGGACGCTGCTCCTGCAGCCTCCGGTTGTTGCACGCCAAAAGATACCAGCGCTTCAGCCTGCTGCACGCCGAGTGAAACGCCGCAGGACAATGGGGGCGCGTGTTGCGCGCAGCCAGAAGATGGCTCAGCATGTTGCAACAAATAAGATCACGCCATTACAAAACAGACGCAGGATATCCTGCGTCTGTACAATCAGATGTAGCACACCGTTATCAAATATATTTTTTATGAGGGCCTAGCAAGCAGACTGGCGGCTTTTACAAAGGATGACGTTTCCGTAACCATCTGTCTTCACGACAAGGGCTTCATCTATTTTCTCTTTGAGCATCGTTCGCGCCCTTTGCACCCGGCTTTTGGCCGCTGAATACGAAAGCATAAGTTTCTCAGCAACTTCGATCTGCGACATATTCTGGAGCTCTGTCATTTCCAATGGAATTCGATATTTATCCGGGAGCGTTGGAATCAATTCTGCGATAACCCCAGATACGCAATCATTGAAGTTAGGCGCATTCGACTCCCAGTCAATTTCTTTTGGATTAATCGTTTTTGATTTGTTCCTGTAGTAATCAGTAATGGTATTTCGCGTGATCTGGTAAATCCACCCGAAAATCTTTTCGGATTCCTTCAGCTGTTGGATTTTAGTTTGGACTTTCAAGAATACATCGTGTACAATATCCTCAGTAAGGGCTTTGTCTTTAACGCGCTTGTATACGAATCCCTTAAGTTCATCCTGTACTGTTTTCCAGTTGAGTGTGGTTACTTCTGACATCCTTTCAGAATCTTATATTCCAACGGTTCTACTTCTTCTTTCAAACAACAACGTGTCGCGCCATTTGCCATCCAGCTGCGCGATCTTCTCCCGATAGCCGATTTCACGAAAGCCCGCCGACCGATGCAGGTGAATACTGGCTGCATTTTCCGGAAAAACAGAGGCAAACAACGTCCAGATGCCGGCTTGTTCGCTTTGCAAAATCAAATGCGCCATGAGCGATGACCCGATCTTTTTTCCCACATGTCTCGAGTCGATGTAAACAGTAACCTCGGCAACACCTTCGTACACCTTGCGGGCGGAAACGGGCTGCAGGCCCGCCCAACCAACAACTGTGTCATTGATCATTGCCACCCAAAGCATATTAGCATGAAACTTCTTTAAGAAAGACTCAAACACAGGAACATCGGTTTCAAAAGTTGCATTTCGCGTTTCAAGTCCCTGATGGTATATATCGGCAACAGCGGCCCAATCATCGGCTTCAAATAATCTGATCATTAGCTTCATTACCTGGTGAGATAACACTCCATTGCAATAACGTAATATTACGATAAAGGTTTTCGGAGGTGACCATTAAGCAAGTAGCGAGCCACCGAAAAAGAACCTATTGGAAGGAATTGACAACGTTTGGCAGTATGAGGTCAATACCCTGTCACCTTCACTTCAGTTCGCCTGTTATCCTGGTGCTGTTTTTCGGAACATTTCACGCCATTTCCGCAGCTATTCTTCAGCTGCGTTTCTCCGTAACCTCTTCCAATGATGCGGCTCTCGGCGATCCCCTTGTTGATGATATATGCCGCAGCTGCCTTTGCACGCTTGTCCGATAGATCAAGGTTGGATTGATCTTTCCCGCGTGCGTCCGTATGAGCCGATAACTCGATTTCCAGAGAAGGATTTTCTTTCAGGACTTCAACAAGGTCGTCAAGCACACGTGCGGCGTCCGGGCGAATGTTGAATTTGCCCACGTCATAATAGATGCCTTCCAGTTGGATGATCCTGTCCAGCTGAAGTCGCGGGAGCTCAGCGATAATTTTTTTCTTATCCGGTTCTGACGAGAATATTTTCGTAACCGAAAAATAACCATTGCGGAAAAACACGAGGCGGCCGACGTTCTTGAAACCAGTTATAGCGAATGTACCATCTGAAGCAGAGCTTATACTGGCAAGTGCCTTATTAGAGTTGTCGTAAATTACAACAACTGTGCTATCGAGCGTCCTCTTACTCTCCTGGTCATAGACAATGCCACCAATGAACGTTGGATCTGCGGGGGGAGTGCCCATAGCGAGCTTCACTACTTCGTCACGCACAATGCATGGCGTCTTGAAATATGTCTTCACTTCCGGCATCTTTTCCTTTGATGCGATGACGATGTATTCGACGCAGGGAAGCACACGCACTTTCAACTCACTCGACTTACCAGTCGCGATCACATTACCGCTCTCTGATTCACGAACCACGACACTCGCGTCGATTACCTCACCCGTGAATTTATTTACTGTTTGAACTGTGAGCAATGGATTATGAAACGGAACTTCAACTGCTTGCATTCCCGCAGTCGTACACGAACTCTTGAATTGAATGCTGGACGCGTTCTCATATTCGGCATGCGTTGCAATAATTTCATAGTCACGGCAAGGCGAAACATTCGTTCTGAAGATTCCGTTTTCGTCGCTGATTATTTCCGTTGTCTTGCCCGTTGCATTATCCTTTATCGCCACTGTCGCCACAGCAAGATTTGCGTTCATATCCTTGTTAAGAACGATGCCTTCCAGCACTGAAGGTGTGAAGATGAATCCATAGATATCATCCCCGCCTTTTCCGCCGGGTCTGTTCGACGAAAAGTATCCTCGCGTTTTTTCCGTGTTGATGATAAATCCAAAATCATCTGAAGGTGTATTCACGGGAAAACTGATTGCAGCCGGTAGCGTCCATACATTTTCTTGCAGACTTGTGACATAGATATCAAGTCCGCCAAGTCCTTCCAATCCGTTACTCGAAAAGTATACTGTTCCGTTGTCTGTCGCGAATGGAAACAGCTCATTGCCCGGCGTGTTGATATGATTTCCGAGACTAACAGGTTTGCTCCACGTTTCGCCTTCGCGATCACAATAATACAGGTCCATGCCGCCTTCACCTCCTGGCATGTCCGAGGAAAAATATAATCTGTTACCATCGGAAGTAATAGCCGGATGCGCGACATTGTATTCGAGGCTGTTAAAAGGAAAGGGGATCGTTTTCGACCATTTCCGTCCGTCAAACTTTGAAGAAACGATGTGGAGCTTGTACATGTCCTTCTTTGTGTTTTTAAGCTTCGCAACATTGATCGTTGTAAACATTTCATTGTTAGTGAATGAAGCGGGGCCGTTATTTAACCGTGAACGAATTTCAGACGCGAACTCGCTTGTTCTGAATGCGGAATCCGTAAAATACAACTCCGTAAATGACTCTCCAGTCCACGCGTGTCTCTCTGATTGTTGATTGGTCTTTCTTGATGCAGTGAAAACAATTCCGTCATTGTAAAACGCAGCGCAGAAATCATTTCCACTTCCGTTTGCCGGAAAGCTCTGCAGTGTATAGCTAACGCTATCCATGAAAAAGCGATCGAGGTCGTTGATCGATTTCAGATAATTCCCGATGCGTTCATCCGAAGGACGTTCCTCTCCGGCAATGTTCAACCACTTTTTTGCCTCTTCATACTTTCCATTGTTCATCAGCATCTGTCCATAATGGAAACGATCTGACTCGCTCGCGCGACTATCATCGACGATACTCGCATACCACTTCTCAGCCTGCTCGTAGTTTCCCGTAAGACGGTAGCAATCGGCTAATCTACCTTTCGCTTCAAACGCTGTCGAGTCTTTTAAGATTACTTCATGAAAAGCAATAATAGCGTCAGCAAAAGCAAGTTTGTCGAAAAGCGCTTTCGCCCGATTAAAATCTTTTTGTGATTGCTGTGCATAACTTTTGTTGTAGACCATGCATGCAACAAGGAGAAATAAGATGAGGTATATTCGATTCATGGCAATGGCAGTCTAAAAGTAACGTGGCGTAACAACCCGATCATGCGCATTCGGAATTCGGTAGTTCAGCATGAACTCATGTGATCCGGAGTTTACACGTCGCAGATCACTTTGTGTAGCGAAATCATAAGCGTATCCGAGTTGAAGTCGCGGTGATACCTGTAACTGGAAAAGAGCATCCATGGAATCGAATGATCTCCATGAGACTCCCACCCAAACTATTTCCTTGATCAGCAGATTCGCGTTGAGATCCACCTGCAAAGGCGCACCCTTTACATATTTCACGAGTACGTTTGGCTTCAGTTTCAGTTCTGGATTGAGATCGAAAACATATCCTGATGAGATAAAATAGTGTCGCACCAGACGCGAATCAGAGTCGCTGTTGGATTTATCAAACTCCGTTTCGATCAGCTGCGGCACAGATAGTCCTGCATAAAATCGGTCGGTGCTGTAGAACAGACCTGCCCCGGCATTGGGTTGCCATTCGATCACATCGTTTCCAACGAAGGAAGGATCGGTTGCTGAGACTTCACTAAACTTCGCACTGAAGTTTGTGAAACCACCCTGTAAACCGAAGGACAATTTCGCCTGATTCTGAAATTCGATTTTATAAGCATAAGAGAAATACGCACCGGTTTGATTTGTGACGCCGATCTTATCATGCAGAAGCACAAAGCCAAGGCCCATCTTCTGATCGCGAATGGGTGCATGCGCAGAAAATGTTTGGGTGCTCGGCGCGCCATCCAGGCCGCTCCACTGTTCACGTAGCAGCGCCGTTGCGCTAAAAGTTTCGTGTGAGCCCGCGTATGCCGGATTGATCGCCAACGTATTGAACATGTACTGTGTAAACATTATCTGCTGCTGCGCATGCAGCATCGACCCCGAAGCCAGTAGTGCGGTGGTCAATGTAATTATTTTAAAATGCTTCATAATATTATCGCTTAAGGACAATGAAACCTCCGATTGTTTTTGAGCCGTCACCCAGATCGATCGCATAGAAGTAAGTACCATCGGGAACCTTCACCGATTCCGACAGCGTCCACTTACCGTCTGACTCTCCGCCCCATGCCCTATCATCATTATTATATGATCTTACTTCATAGATGATATTACCCCATCGGTTAAACACTTTTACGGAATTATTTGGATACTCTTCGATATTGTCGATTATCCAGGTATCATTTTGACCATCTCCATTCGGTGAAAAGCCTTTACCAGGTTTTACTTTACACTGATCTGCATCTATGAAATCTGGTACGGTATCGCCGTCGCAGTCATCGTTAAAGAAATTTCCATCTTCATTACGGTCTTCTTCATTTGTCGGTATACCATCGTTGTCATCATCAGAGTCGAGGTAGTCGGCGATCTGGTCGTCATCGTGGTCGGTGACATTGTCGCCGTGAGACAACTCCTCGGTCGTGCTCACGCCATCATTATCATCGTCTGTGTCGAGGTGATCCGGAATGTCGTCATCATCGGTATCAATTGGCTCACTGGTTGGTTGATTACCCTGATCGGCATCAAACGCATCATCAATACCATCATGATCTGCGTCATTACCGGTAGGCTCATTGCCGCCACTTTCAACCGCATCCGCTACACCATCGTTGTCAGAATCCGTGTCACGGAAATCTGAGATACCGTCACCATCGGAGTCGGTTGTTGTTTCATCCGAATCAGGCAAACCATCGTTGTCAGAATCTTTATCCTTAAAATCAGGTACCCCATCTTCATCTGTATCGACAGGATTTCCAGGATCAGATCCTTTTTCGATGGTGTCGCTAATACCGTCGTCATCGGTATCTTCGGCATCGCTGTTGATAATAGTGATCGTTATCGCAGCAGTTGTTACGTTGCCGTACTCATCAGTAACTGAGATCGTAAGAACGAAAGAAGTATTCGTCTCAAAGTCGATTCCTTCATTATTCAAAATCGTGATAACACCTGTGTTAGGATCGATTTCAAAGAAGCCGTTATCATCCCCATCCGTGATTGCAAACGCGAGCGCGTCATTGTCGGCATCAGATGCTGACACCGTCAGTACTTCGGTTCCATTTGGAGAATTCTCATTCAGGTCGACATTTTGATTTTCAACAACCGGCGGGCCATTGCTTTCATCAACGACGTTGATCGTGATGGTTCGCGTTACACACGTTGCAGGTAGCGGCAACCCCGTATCGCAAATCTCTATTGTGATTACATCCGTCCCAGTGAATCCGGGATTCGGGGTGTAGGTGAAAGTACCATCCGCGTTTATTATGATCGATCCATTTGAAGGCCCGGAGACCGGCGTTGTTGAAACCACAAGAGGCGAGCCATCAGGATCGATGTCATCACTTGTAAGGACTGAGCCACTATAAATGGTATTGATCGTAGTCGTTATTGTTTTGTCTGCTATGACAGGAGGATCGTTGACAGCATCGATAACGGCGGAAATTGTCACAGCATTTGATGTCAGACCATTGGTATCAGAGACGGTGTATGAGATTATTGCCGTGCCATTGAAGTTCGACGCTGGCGCAAAAGTGATTTCTCCATTCACAACTAACCACGTCCCTTCATCGGTGGTTACTGTTGATTGAATTCCCGGAGTGGCAGGATCAAGATCGACAGTTGCCGGATCGATTGCAGAAGTTCCGTCTGTGTCGTTAGCAAGCACATCGTATGTGAGCGATGTGTCTTCTGTTCCTGTTGGCGAATCTGCATTCGCGACAGGCGCAACCGGCGTCGAAGAAACATTGATCGTGAATGTTTGCGTTCCCGAGATATCTACTCCGCCATTCGCTGTTCCGCCATCATCTGAGATCGACACTGTTACAGTAGCTGACCCGGTGACACTATTCGCAATCGTATATGTGAGCGTTCCAGTAGCTGAAATCGAAGGCTGTACTGTGAACAACGAATTATTATCGTTGGAAACATTAAATGAAACGGTTTGTCCTGACTCATTTGCTGGTCCCGCAGAAATCAATGTCGCCCAGTTGTTCACCGTGA
>DASPJN010000127.1:0-19072 GCA_035628595.1 Chryseosolibacter sp. | reverse complement strand
CTGTGATCCCGCTGGGATTCGAACCCAGGACCCATACATTAAAAGTGTATTGCTCTACCAGCTGAGCTACGGAATCATGTTACTTTCTATCTGACGACTTAGTACTCCTGGTGGTTGTACCAATTCTTCTTTCCAGCGAAGTCCCGGCTTTACGTCGGGGCTGAGCCACGGAATCGTATATACTTCCTAACTTCTTTCAATCTACCACTCAACCCTTATTAGGACCTGAGCTTGTCGGAATCTTGTCTGTTCATGACCTTTTTCCGTAATTGAGGACGCAAAGGTAACAGGATATGAAAAAAATGCAAAGACGCGTTTCAAAAAATCTTATCATCTCTATCGTCTTGATTCTCACCCTATTTCACAACCTGAACGCGCAAACTTCCGATTTCAGACTCCAAACCGCCGATTCACTCTTCCATACACAGCGATTCACACAATCGTTCGAGCATTATTCGGATTTGCTGGAAGCGAAACAATACAGTCCGGCCATGCTGCTCAAAATGGCGTACATCCAGGAAGGCCTCGGCGATATCGGCAACGCCATGTACTACCTCAACCTTTATTTTCTGGCAACAAACGACAAAGCAGCGTATGAAAAAATGGAGCAGCTCGCCGAGAAATTCAACCTCGAAGGCTACCGGTCGACGGATGGTGAACGCTTTCTCATTTTCTATCACGATCATTATCAGTATATCAGCATTGCACTAGCCGCGCTTATTATTCTCATGCTCAGCGCCATGTTCTACACGAAAGTCAGATTGCAACAACGCCCGGTTGTCACCGGCATTTTTTTCTTTGTCTTCCTTTCAATGCTTTTTGTTCACACGCAGTTCGGCGGACGTGTTGATCGCGGCATCCTGACTCACAACACCACCTACATCATGCAGGGGCCCTCTGCTGGCGCACCAGTGCTCACTGTTACCAGCGGTGGACATCGCGTGGAGGTCGTCGGGAAAAAAGATGTTTGGCTTAAGATCATCTGGGCTGGGCAAACCGGATTTGTCCGCGATCATTCGTTGCTGCCAATCGAATTGTAAGTGAAGTACGCGAAGTAAAGACTGTTGGTCGGCGTTACTGATTTGTTATGCTTGAATACCTAGTCTCTAAGCGTGAGTGTTCCCTTATACTCCGCATTGGTATACTGGATCGTATAGAAATAAAGTCCCGCTGCCTGGTCGTGCGGAAACCATCTGAAGTTTCGTTTCTCACTGTCAAACACTTCTTTCCCCCAGCGATTAAAGATCCGGATATTCAGAAACCGCCCGGCGCAGTTATCAGGCGGAAGTTTTGGAAGATACTCGGTTCGATCTGACACCTCGAGTTCATCGAGGCCAAAGAAATCATTGAGTCCGTCGTTATTTGGAGTTATGATATTAGGCGGTAAAAACTCTTCAGGTTTACTTTCGAGATCCTTGATCTTGATGGCGAGTGCCAACGTATCGGATAGCGGGGTTGTGCACGAAAAATCGGATACCTTGAAAATGAAGGTATAATCATTTTCATATTTATTGCCAGTGAAAATATCGCATGCCGGAGCCCAGGTAAAATCGCTTGTAACATTGGCGATTCCCCGTTTGGGATTGAATGTAAATCCGGTCGGCGTGATTGTTCCAGTTGCCTCAATCAGTTCGATAAGAATCTCATTGTGTTTCGGCGGATCGTTGTCGACACCCTGAACAAGCAAATGTAAGGGTGTGTTCACCTGTACAACTGCTTGTTGATCGATTACCTGGATCGCAGGATCTGCACTTGCAACTGCTAAAGACGGCATATTGTTTTCCGCCATTGTAAGTGACAGATCGAAGATGAGCGTATCAGGCTCATTAAAATCACACTCCAGGTCATTGAGTAGAATTGTGACCTGGTAATTATTCTCAGCGCCAAAGGAATATATGCCGCAGTCAGGCGTCCATAGAAGTTTGCTTACATATCGCCCGTCTTCCATGATGCTGTCGCGCAATTCGAAACCAAAATCCGGAAGCGTGAAGTTCGAGCCGCTCATCACTTCAAGCGGATCATTGTCGTCGTCAACACCTTCAATAACCCATGTGATCGTGCCGGAACCTTCGGGCACGGATTTGGCGACATCTTCGGTGATAAAATATGGATCTGTGTTCGGTTTCGGTTCCAGGAAAACATTGACGCGTAGCGTGTCCGTTAACGGTAAGCTACAAGCATCGTCATAAGCAACAATGCCAATCGATGAAAGGCCGTCGGGATCGAAAGGACATTCGTCGAAGCAAATCGTGAAGAATTTCTCCCCATCCGCGTTCGTCAGTATGCCAGAGGTGACTGGCGGTAAAACGCGGCTGATGTCGCCTTTGAAGCCAAGCGGTATTGCTTTGATCTTAATGTTTTCAGTAAAGTTATCTTCCGGACGCAATACGTCCTCGTCAGTCACTTTAACTTCAATACAACGTTCATCGCCTGTGGCTGTATTGGGAATTGTGATTGAGAGTGGTGAAATGAAACTTGTTTCATCAAGTCGTCGCCCCGTGATTACCGGGGGGACGGCTTCTGCACAATGATCGACAACAAACATCTGGAAGTCGCGTCTCACTTCGCCGATTTTTTCTCCACCGCGAAACTCTTCGCACTTCACTGCAAAAACATACAGTCCTGCAACAGGGGGAGGAACGACCCTAACAAAACCGTTTGACGAGATGGAGAGATCGGGCGTTCCACCGGTGACGTTGTTGAGGGAATAACCTGGTTTCCATGTGACCGACGGGTAAGGGCCGGGGCTTGTTAACACCGCGGGATCAGTTCCTGCTGCTGCGGTGAAGGTGTTGAGTGGCTCAACCAGGGAGTAGTGAAGCGAATCACCGTCATCATCTGTCCCGGCAAAGTCAACATAATATTCACGATTTGGGCATGCATAGTCGTTCAGTGGAGGAAACAACGTTGGTGTTGAATTAATAAACGGCTGACCGTTTTTTACCACTGGTGGGAATTCGAGGTAGAATGTCTGGCCTGCAAAATTGCCGTTAAAGCCTGGTGCATTTGGATTTTCGCTAAAAATATTCAGTATCGAATAATTTCTGCAGCATCTTTCCCAGGCAACGTAATAACCTTCCGGATCATCGTAACTATCATCACTAAGTGTTATTTCCTCGGTGTATACAAGTCTGTCGGTCAGAATTGCGCCGCCTTCAGAGCATTCCGGCTGCGTGTAGGCTACACGACTTTCCTCCGTGAGCGTTAAACGAGGTTCCATCATAATAGCGTTATCGCGCAGTCGAAAAATCCGCGCAGTAATAATCTGCTCTTTGGCTCCCGGAGAGCCATTGAGGAGGTCGAAATAAAGGATGAGCGTTAATCGATAACGATTGCCTGTAAGATGTTTCAGTTCGAACTCGCCTCCCACGATATGAGATGCAAAACTATTGGCTGTGACCAGGCAAAGTATAAGCAGTAAAATTTTTTTCATCCGCACTTTCACTTTTGATAAAGATAAGAAAAGCGCAAGGGCAGTAAAACACCCGTATTTCAGTAGTTTTGCAAAATTTGAATTTATGGCCGCGGTAGCAATGAAAAAAGGCGATGTAATTGAAAATATTGTGGTGGAAACAATGGCCGCTGAAGGCAAGTGTGTCGGTCATATCGACGGACAGGTTATTTTCCTCGAAGGATGCGCGCCCGGCGACACCGTGAATGCCGAATTAACAAAAATCAAAAGCAGTTTCCTGGAAGGCCGTGTCACTGCGATCACTTCTTTTTCAAAGGATCGTACCGAACCGTTTTGCATCCACTTCGGCTTGTGTGGCGGCTGTTCGTGGCGACACATCAACTACGAAACGCAACTTCAATACAAACAAAAACAGGTGGTTGATAACCTTGAGCGCATTGGGGGACTGGTTCTACCATCCGTTAATGCAATTATCGGTTCTGCTGCGACACGTTTTTATCGCAACAAACTCGACTTCACTTTTACAGCGCAACGCTGGCTAACCCGTCATGAACTGGATGAAAGTAAGGACGGAGGCAGAACTTTTTACCCGGGACTCGGATTTCATATTCCGCGTAAGTATGACAAAGTTTTTGACGTGAAGGAATGCCACCTGCAGGCGGATCCTTCCAATGCGATTCGACTTGCTGCGCGTGATGAAGCAATCAAAAATGAAATACCATTTTTTGATCTGCGAAAGCAGATTGGGTTTCTGCGCACGTTAACAATCCGCTCTGCCAACACGGGCGAAGTGATGGTGATCTTGCAAGTTACTTACGATAAAATGGAATGGATCGAGAAAATCCTGACGCGTCTTGCGAACGATTTCCCGGAGATTACGTCTTTTCAGTATGTGATCAACGGCAAGAAAAACGACACGTTTGCCGATCTGAATATTGTTTGCTGGAGAGGTAATCCGTACATCACTGAAAAAATGCCGCGCCCTGACGGAAGCGAAACGCTGCAGTATCGGGTGGGACCGAAATCATTTTATCAGACAAACTCTCAACAGGCGCATGTTCTTTATAAGAAGACCTGGGAGATGGCTTCACTTACCGGTGATGAGTTCGTGTATGATCTATACACCGGCACCGGCACGATCGCCAATTTCGTTGCGGGTCATGCCAAGAAAGTAATTGGACTTGAGTACGTAAAGGAAGCAATTGAAGATGCGAGGGTCAATTCACAGTTGAACAATATCACCAATACGGATTTTTATGCGGGTGACATAAAGAATTTATTGAATGACGAATTCCTGTCTTTGCATGGACGCCCCAATGTGATCATCACTGACCCGCCGCGGGCTGGCATGCATGAAGATGTTACGAGAATGTTGCTGAAAGCTAATCCTGAACGGATTGTTTATGTTAGTTGTAATGCGGCTACGCAGGCACGTGATCTCCAAATTCTTTCACAACAATATGACATCCGCGAAGTACAGCCTGTCGACATGTTCCCGCATACAACGCACGTTGAAAACATCGTTTCGTTAATCCGGAAATAACACGCCGAAAACTTTGAAAAAAGAGCAGCGTGAGATGCGCGTCCCACGCTGCTTGATTACTTATCGCGTACCGATCTTGTCTTTGTTCATCGACATGGCCATCTTCACGGCTTCGTACACATTGACAAGTCCACCGGAACTGCTGAGCTCGCTGAACGGCACCATTTCATCCGTTCCAGGCTTTGTCACCTGAAGGCTGTCGAACTTCCGTGTCGACTGGCGCAAGATCTCTTTTACTTCTATCGCTGAGAGTTCAGGAAAATAGGACATGAGCACCGCGGCGACTCCGCTCGTTGCGGGGCATGCCATGCTGGTTCCCTGCAGATTTTCATATTTATCATCAGGAACGGTGGAATAGATCTGCACACCGGGCGCAAACAGGTCGACAGACTTCTTACCGTAGTTTGAAAACGATCCAACAAAATCTTTTTCAGCACCGAATGCCGAAGCGCCGATCTCAAGCCATGTTTTAGCCTGTCCGCCTTTGTCATAACTGCGTGTAGGGAAATTCGCGTCTACATCTAAGTCATTACCATCATTACCAGCTGCGTGAATGAGCAGCACACCTTTCGATTCCGCGTACTTCACCGCCTTATCGACTACTTCCTTGTGTGGCGAAAACTTTTTACCGAAGCTCATGTTGATGATCTGCGCGCCGTTATCGACTGCATAGATGATTGCATTCGCCACGTCTTTGTCGCGTTCATCCCCGTTTGGCACTGCACGCACAGCCATGATCTTCACGTTATCTGCGATGCCTTTCACGCCAATCGTGTTGTCACGGTCGGCTGCAATAATGCCAGCGACATGTGTACCATGCCGCGCATCCGGGCCTTCAACATCATTGTTGCCATAACCTTTCTCATAAAGATTGTTCGGATCGTCACCCACAACTTTTCGCGAATTGAAGTCGGTGTTGTATCCATATTCAACAGCTACGCGGTAATGGTTAACACCTTCCTGCAGATGGTCAAGATATTCATCGAGGTCTTTGAGAAAATCTTTTGCAGCCACATCACCTTCTACGCTTTCGAGAATGCGTGTGAGTGTCTGTTTCGCAAAGTTCACTGTATCGCTCGTTGCTTCGATTGATGCGAGCGTTGATTTTAAAACCGGGTTGCCCGAAGCTTCTTCCAGGACACTGTCGCAGAATTGAATCGTGCGATAGGCATTGATATACATCTCGTATTGCTGCGTAAACTGGGTCAGCTGCGTCTGACTATGCTTGGAGTCGTTATCATACTTCTTCTTTACTTTCAACCAGTATGCATATTCAGCTTTTTGTTTTTTACCGATCTTCTTTTCATTGATGCTATCGTAGATCGGCTTGAGGCGCGCGTACTCGCGTGTCACTTCGTATGTGTCTTCGGCTACATTACCATCTTTTCCGCCAATGAAATTCCATCCATGGACATCATCTATATATCCGTTCTTGTCATCGTCAACACCATTGCCTGCAACTTCATCCTCGTTCACCCAGATAACTTCTTTCAGGTCTTCGTGCTCGATATCAATACCTGAGTCGATCACAGCAACAAGAACTGTCTTTGACGGCCTGCCTTTAAGTAAAGTTGAATAAGTTTTTTCAGCGCTGACACCTTGTACACTATCCGTCTGCGGATCGAGCAGGAACCAGTCCTCCGGTGGTGCCTGAATTGAATCCGGCTGTTGCGCATATACATTAATTTGGAGGATTGTAAGAATGGCGACCAGAAACGTGGTTACCCTGAAGTTTATTTTCATTTTCATAACGGTTGCGAATATAGCCTTAAGCCAAAAACTATTCCGGAAATTTTATTTGAAGGGTCAAAAGCGGTAAAAGTGACAAAAAGCCGCTTATTCTTACTTTGGTGCTTCGACTCGTTTCTATAAACAAATGTTCTTCACCAGCCGTTGCATATTTGTTTCAGGAACAAGCTATGACAATGATATTCGTTTTTTTCGCCGTAATCATGTTCTATGGACTCCTGTTCTGGTATGCAGAAAAATGTCATCGCGGAATGCATAACCAACGGGCACGAAAGCTTTAATCTGCCCTTTTCATTATTTTTTCACCTTTTACGCTTGGTTCGAAAGTGGTAACTTTACCTACCACTTTTCTTTACCAGCATGACCAAACTGAAAGAGCGTTTCCTGGCTATTTATCTGCTATTGATCGCAGGTTCTCTGCACGCGCAGGCACCCAGAATTGTTATAAACCCGCTTGGGCACTCGGCGAAGATTCATAATATTTTGTTTACGCCCGATGGCAGCAAGGTGGTTTCCATTTCTGAAGACAAAACCATCCGGATTTGGAACGCCGAAACCGGCGAAATGATGAACAAGTTCGAATCTCAGATTGGCGATGGCCCAGAAGGCATGTTATATGCATCAGCAATTTCTCCAGACGGTAAATTGCTCGCAGTGGGCGGTTATCCGGTAAGCTCGCAAAAGCAGAATTACATTGTGATCATTGACCTTGAAAAGGGAAAGCAAATAAGCACTGCCGTTGGACATGAAAACGTGATCAATTCGTTAAGCTTTTCAGGTAATGGAAAATATCTCGCCAGTGGCGCCGATGACAACACCGTAAGGATATGGCGCGTGGAAACACTGCCAGCATTGAAGAACCTTGCCACGATCACGCTAGCCTCGCCAGTGTCGTGCGTTTCTTTTAACCTGATAACGCAAGCGCTTGCAGTTGCTCATGAAAGTGAAAACATTTTTGTTTATCCAATGGCATCGCTTGACAAAGGATTAAATAAGCCGACACCGAATGTGTTGAAGAAACATGAAGGCATTGTCCATAAAGTAATGTATTCGCCGGATGGTAAATACCTTGCGTCAAGCAGCTTCAATAATGAACTGATCCTTTGGAACAACGACGGGACAATTGCAAAGGAGTTTCCCAGCGCGTTTCCCGCAACTGAAAAAGATAAATCACTTGGAAAAATTTCTGCTCCCGTTAATGCGCTTTCGTTTTCATACGACTCGAAGATTTTGGTTGCACTTGATGTAACCGGATTCGGCCAAAGCTGGAAAATTCCGGAAGGAACAAAATTCACTGACTACACGGGTCATGACAACACAGTGTTCAGCACATCCTTTTCACCTTCGTTGACAGGAAATTATGTTGTCGCTTCAGCGGGCGGAATTAATAATGAAATTCATTTATGGAATCCGATCAACGGGTTGGCGATACGCACAATCCGTGGGAAGGGCAGTGCGATTCAGGATCTTGCGTTCGCGAATGGAACTGAACTTTGTATTGCACGTAAACGCGATGCATCCGGGAAACCGGAGTTTAAGTCCAGTTTTAATTTCAAATCCTTTTTGTTTAGTCGCACCGCACCGTCGTTGCCGGCAGCTACGTCCGTCGAGCAAAACGTAAAGCAGGTTGATATGAATTCCCTCAGTCTGCCAAAAGGCAAGTCGGTACAAACTGATCCGAATATTGATGGAAGAATTCTTGATTTCCTCCAACTGCCAGATGGGAGCGTTGTAGTTGGCAGCGACTTTTCACTAAAGCAATTTGATAAGAACGGTTTTATCATGAAAGAATTTGTGGGCCATTCTGGTGGTGTACGTGCGCTGGCCATCACGCCGGACAGCCGCTATCTAGCGTCTGGCGGAGAAGATCAGTCGATCATTCTCTGGAAACTGGATGAGTCGGGTTTTGCTCCAAGTATGAGAAAAGCTTTTCCGGAGGAAGAATGGCAGGAATTCTTTACGTCTTTGCCTGTTGATTCACTTACGAGCCAGCCTAATAAACAGGCATGGCTTGGTGTGATAGATTTTCTGAAAGCGGAAGGAAATAAAACCCATAAAGATCTTGAGCAGATTTATAAATCGCTCGGAGAAATGGTGATCCCATTTGCGACCCTTTTCATTTCTGAAGACAATGAATGGGTTTCATGGACGCCAAGCGGATATTTTACCTGCTCTTCGGATGGAGGACAATATTTTGGATGGCATGTAAATCGTGGCATAACTCAGCTCGCAGATTTTTATGCGGCTGAGCAGTATTTCGAAATTCTCTACAGGCCTACGGAGATGGCTAAAAGCTTTACACAGGGAAAACGCGTGGAGGAGATTCTTCGCGATTCCGGAGAAAGACTTTTTGACTTGAGCAGGTTACATAGGCCTTCCGTTGCATTTTTTGACGTTACTGCCACAACGCGCGATACCGATCTGCTGCGATATGATAAGGGGAAATTTTTAACGCAGGCTCGGACTATTCCCATAACAGTTGAAATCTATGACGGCGGCGGTGGCGTAAAGGAAGTTAATCTCTACCAGAATGATAAGCTTATCTTAACGGATCGTGATATCAGCACAAAAGGTGAAGGAGAAAAAGTTGTGAAGACTTACGAGGTTGAGATGGGTAATGAAACCAATGAATTTAAAGTCAAAGTGCTGAATTTTCAGAAGATCGAATCGCGTGCAGATATACTTAAGATCGAGTACACAGGTGAGATCATCGCCACATCGACATTGCACATACTTGCTGTGGGTATTAATAAATATCAGAATGCGGCGTATAACCTCAACTATGCACAACCCGATGCACAGTCGTTTGTTGACAAGTTGAAAGAGACCGGTAAGGATATTTTTAAAGCTATCAATCATCTTGAGGTTTACGATGAGCAGGCAACCAAAGAACAGATCGGGGCTGCATTTAAGTCAATCATTGCCCGCGCGAAACCTGAAGATGTATTTTTGTTTTATTATGCCGGACACGGCACACTCGACGAAGACAATAATGACGAGTATTATCTTGTTCCAACTGACATTACGAAATTGTATGGTGACCCTGCGCAGCTGAAGACAAAAGGAATTTCAGCTACCGATTTGCGCGGATATCTGACCCAGGTTAAGTCACAAAAACAAATTATCCTGATGGATGCATGTCATTCAGGCGGCGCCCTGAAGAGCCTGAACGTGAGGGCCGCGGCAACCGATGAAAAAGCGATCGTGCAGCTTGCGCGTAGCTCTGGCGTTGTAATGATCGCTTCGAGTGGAACGAAGCAGTTTGCGACGGAGTTCGACCAGCTAAAGCATGGCGTGTTTACATACGCGTTGCTGGAAGCACTTGATGGCAAAGCTGATAATGGCGACAAAAAGCTGACGGTGAACGAACTGAAATTCTTTATGGAAGAGCGCGTGCCTGAGCTGACAAAACAATACGGGGGACAATCGCAGTATCCAACCGGGTACATTACCGGAAATGATTTTCCGATCTCCATCATTCGCGAATAGCGTTTTAAGAAAAGATTAAGTAAGTAAGGTAGGAGCGAAAAAAACTACCTTCTTTTTTTGTAATGACGCTTATACGAATTGTTTTTCTTACGCTTCTTCGACGCGCTCGGCTTTGACGATGATTTGCGCTTCTTTATCGAAAGCTTTTTCGTATTCTGATATCGGCTGTTCGGCGAGTATGGCGCGATCTTTCTTTGTTTCTTTTTTATGTCTTTAGGACTGCGGCTCGCTGACCTTCCAACGGGGCCTTTGCTCATCGTTTTCCTCCGGTAGGCTACTGAAGATTTGTAATCGGATCTGAATCGTTCCTTGTAGTTATTTTCATTAAAATCGAAACGCAGACTGAATTCGTTTCCAGCGCCAATAACTCCACCCACATTCCCGGTGATCATATCGCGCGAATAACCAACGAGCAGGTATTTCGATAAACGAAATCCCAGCGTAGCATTGATCACGTTCAAATTTCGCATTGACACGCCGGCGGTGATCTTGTTGCTGTATGTATAAAATATCCCCACATCGAGAATATTGTTCAGGTCCGAAAATTTTCGATAGGCAATATATGGCTCAAGTAGATCTTCATTATTCCTTAGCGGGATGAGGCCCTGAACGAAGGAAGAGTAATAATTTGAAAGAACTACCTTGCTGGTGTCGCGTACCCATGCCGTTGACAACCGGTTTGAAGCAATGCCGGCCTTGATGTATCGATTCTGATAATGCGCGCCGAATGAGAAATCATATTCCTTGAGTCCGGTAACATAAGCGAGATATTCTGAATCCTCGACATAAGAGAGGTTCGCGCCGTTGGTTTTAAACGAATTAAATTCTGCAGAAACGCCGAAAGAAAGGGTAGACAGTTTATTTAACGGAATGTGATACGCGAATGCGCCAGTGGCATACATCAAACGCAGGAACGTGACGTCTTCCTGGTACACGGATGCGCCCACGCCAAAACGATGATTGGCTATCGGCGTATGAACACTTAAAAAATGATTCTCAGGTGCTCCATCAACGCGGTAACTTTGCTTGAAGGAGTAAGTCATCGAGCCAAACGTATGGCCTGCGATTGCGGGATTATAGATGAATGAGTTGGTCAGCTTCTGGCTGAACAGCGGCATATCCTGCGCGTGAACAATAATGTCACCCAACAAAAGCATTAACCCACCGACGAGAAATCTTTTCATATCCTCTTATCTGCTTTTTAACACTGTCACCATCTGCGATTTTTTCCGAACATTTTCTTTCGAAGCGCCGTACTCGACGATACAGATATAATTACCTGGACTTAAAGTCTTGAAAAAATCGCTGTGGTCGCTGGCAGCATAATCTTCCCACTC
Source organism: Chryseosolibacter sp. (assembly GCA_035628595.1). Lineage (GTDB taxonomy): Bacteria > Bacteroidota > Bacteroidia > Cytophagales > Cyclobacteriaceae > Chryseosolibacter. The sequence continues at coordinate 7,542 of DASPJN010000127.1, read as the reverse complement.
TTTGAGCGGAACGCCATAACGATCAAGAAGGGTAACTTTGTTGTATGCGAATCCCGTAAGGTTATGGATTTCAAGTTGGTCAAAAACATCAGGGCTTCCGTGAGGTGTGATGAGTTCGTGGATTGTTATGTCAATTTCTGTGGTTGCACCCACTGCAACTACTTTCGAAGTAACTGGCGAGGCGCTTATGACCTCGGATAAGTTCGATCCGGGAATTGACCCGAGGTTTATTGCCAATTGGTTGTCTGTTTGTAAGACAACCGCATCTTCGTCGTCCCCCAGTGTCTCCGTCAACGGTAACGGCAGACGAACCTGGCTGTTTATCTTTGAAGGATCAGAGATCTCGATATTCCAATAACCTTGAAGAATTCGCAACGATGGATCCGTTGTGGTCATGCCGACATCATCGAATGCTTCGACAGTGACGTCTTCGATGGATTCCTCAATGTCGAGGAATTCGATCCACGCGAACGCCATCTCGGTACCTATGGGGTAAAATTTTGGCCCCGGCCCACGTTGTGTGACTGGTCCGATAACATATGATAACTCGTTCGCACTTTTAGCATTATCGGCACTTCCTGAATAAACAAGCGATGCTTTATCATTAACTTTAAGTGTACCCTCCATAAATGTGAATGAGTTGGTAACTTCCATGGTATCGCTCAGTGATGTCTCGCCTCCACCGGAGATTTGAAGGTTGAACAAAGACCAGTTTCCGCTTACGGTTTGATCACTATCAGTGACAGTAAGGTTGAGGTAAAAACGCACGTTATCGAAACGGTAGTCGCTATTATTAATTACCGTGCCCGGAGTTGACACAGAAACAATTGGATTGTTTGCAGCAGTCATCACGGCATTTTCTGAAACGACAAATTGCGCATGAGCACATGTTAAAAGTGCTGAACTAATGACGAACAACAGACGCAGTTTCATGAGCATTATTTTTTAGGCGTTTGTTTTGCTTCCAGACCAAGAGCCTCTTTTATTTTAACAACCTCGGCAGAAAGAGTTTTTATTTCCGCTTCGCTTGCAGAGGCTGCCTTCTCCTTTTCAGCAAGCATCGCCTTTAGATTTATTATTTCAGCTTGTTGCTGCTCGATAAGTTGTTGTTGCTCCTGTATTGCTTTGATCACTACTGGTGTCAACTCGTCGTGGTTAATCATCAACGGTTCTTTTTCAGGATCACCGTTCGGATCACCCGCCACCGCAGCAGGATAAACCTCAAGAAGCTCTTGCGCAATGAAGCCGGCTTTTTGTTTTTCGAATCCGATAAAATTATACTTTCTTGTCTGAATCGCTTTTATGATACTGAGTGCGTTGATATCAAAGTTAACGATGTTCTCTTTCAATCGTCGATCAGAAGCGCTGTACAAGCTCATCCCGCCAGAACCGTCATTCCGAAGACCTCCGCGAAGAGAGGTTCCGGCGTAACAACCAACGTAGAAAGATCCGGTAGTCGGCGAAGTCGTCGCAATTCTTAGTCGAAGAACGTCGGCCCCTGTTGCCGTTGAGTTGGTGTTCTCCATATTTACTATGAATCCTTCATCTTGCGATTCAGCAAGATGGAGTGGGTAGTCAGGGGTTGACGTTCCTATGCCCACGCTTCCGCTGAAATAGTTGAAGTCTTCACCTGTTGTATATATGCCCCAGGCATTTCCGGTGCCGGGAGAGTTGGAGAATGAATAAAACCCATACGAATTCGATGTGTTTGTAGTGGCCTGTGAGACTACGCTATAAACTCCGTAACGCACGCCTGTGCCCACAGCCGAGATATTGGAGTTTACGCCCCAGGCAGTCCCTGTACCGTTTGGTGAAAGATCGGTTTCTAAGCCATATATGGAAGAATTATCACCAGCAGTTCCGCCAACGTTTACATCAAGACCGTATTTCGATCCCGAGCCCGTTGCAGAAGTCATATCCACCGTAACGCCATATTGTGTATCAGCGCCGGCGTAGTCATTTTCGATATGTATACCTTTAGACGAACTCAGTGTGTAAAGGCTTAAAGGATAAGTAGCGGTTGGTGTTCCGATCCCAACGTTGCCGCTGATGATCGCGCCATTTGATGGTGGTGTGCTGCCGAGATATGTAGAACCAATCGATAATCCATTGTTGATACGAATATCGCCGGCTTCCTTAATTAGTAGCTTGTTATCTCCTGCGCCTGTCCGGAACATAATATCGTCGGAACTGTAATCGAAGAACATACCTGCCCGTACACTTTGGCCGTCATCGTTAAACGTGATACCCGCGTACGAAGCTGCATTAAATTCAAGGTATGCTCTGGCATTGTCTTCAATAGCACCTATAACGTATGGGCTGTACGCTCCGGACCCTGTTGGGGTGCCCTTCGAAAGATGGAATTTGGTAGAAGGTGATGAGGTTCCGATTCCAAGGTTACCTTCAATGATTGCTCCGTTCGAAGGAGCTATACTGGTTCCCGAATAAGTTTGCCCGATAGCTACTCCTCCTTCAACGTCAAGTTTGTTAACAGTGGTCGCGGTACCAATGCCCACATTGCCTTCCACGATTGCTCCATTAGTCGGCGCAGTGTTGGTACCGGAGTATGTGGTGCCTACGGCAAGGCCGCCTTCGACATCCATTCTGTTTACTGGCGTGGTAGTACCTACCCCAAAATTTCCGGATGTAGTTACAGCGATCCTGTCAAGGTTGTTGTGATTTAGTTTCCACTTGTTTCCATCACTTGCATCGAGATATGTCCATGCAACAGGTGAACCAGCCTGCGCATATCCATAGAAAGGTCGCGCATTCGATGTTGTGTTAACATACATGCCACCATACTCACTCGTTGTGGCTGTTGAATAATGCACTGTCATGTTAGACGATCCGACAAGCGAACTTCCGCTTATTATAAGCGGACGCGCGATTTGAACCGACGATCCATTATCTGTGATCGCCGAAGCTTCCATTCCAGACCCATTACCAATAGGAACAGCGTTATCGGTGCTGAAGGTAGAGGGAAGACTTGTCCAGGAAGGTGCGGCGCCACTTCCGCCTGATGTTAAAACTTGTCCGGCCGTGCCAACCGCACTTGAGTTGCCAATGGCAAACTCACCATTTGATAAGATACTGAAACGGTTTCCTGAATTAACATTGAATTGAATCATGTTATATGATGCCAACCGCAATGCATCCGATGAGCCGGGGTCATAAATGCTTCCAGTTTCCAGAAAATTTCCAAGTCCGTCGTCACGGCCAATGCTTAGGTACGCTGACGCGCCAACGGTGCTTTCAGAACTTTTTAACCGGATTCGCGGAGAGGTATTGCCTCCGCTTGGGCGGATGTCAAGTTCAGTTGCGGGACTGGTGGTTCCAATTCCCACGTATGTTCCGTCGTCATAAATGTTAGAGGCGACCATTTGAGTGCCATCACCTTTCGGCAGAACATTACTGGTGGTAAAGGCTGTGGGCAATGTACTCCATACCGGTGCGTCTGTTGTACCACTTGAAGTCAGCACTTGTCCGGCAACGCCCGCGTTTGCATTTGTCATAAGCGGCTTGGTAATCTCCAAGCCTTCAGCGATAAGGTTTCCACTTACACTAACTTTACCACCAAACTGCGCTGCACCGTTGGTACCACCGACAACCGAAAGTGTAGTGCCAGAGACAGGCGCAGTACTGATGCCGATTTCATTACCATCGTCACGGATCAAACCATTTGTTAACCCCGTTGCTGTTGCGCGAGGAACAAATGACAATGTTAGTCCGTTTATTTTCGATGCATTTACGCCAACGATTTTTGCGTTGGTCACTGAGCTATTCGCAAGGTCGTCAACGGTGATAGAATTGTCGGCAATCTTTCCTGAAGGACCTCCTGAAATAACGCCTGCGGCAATTGTTGCTGCGCCGCTTTCACTAAGGGAAATGTCGCCGGTAATCGTTTTATTTTCGAATACGTTTGTCGAAGTGTATATCATTACCTGAGCCGCAGTAGGTGTTGACAAGACAACATCCGAGAGGTCGTCAATTGCCCCGGTTGAAAGTGTCGTCCATACTGGTACTCCACTTCCGTCAGTTTGTAATACCTGATTAGCTGTGCCTGCTGAGAGTTTAGTCACTTCGATCGCCGCGGTTGGATTGATGTCGGCATTGGTGATCGTGTTATCAGTAATTTCGGTTGCTGAGACTGCGTTCGCCTGAATTTGAAAATTCGCTGCGCCCGACACTTCGGACATAGAAAGATCTCCACCTACTCCAGCCGCACTGTTGTTTGTTCCGTCGCCGATCAAAACCTGTCCGTTCGATAAAGTTGCGATTCCACCAGCACCGGTGTCATCTGAACCTAATTCCCATTCATTTGAAATACCGTTCCATTTAAGAATCTGCCCGCTGGCGGTGCCGTCAATCAATCCTACATCCAGGGTGCCCGTTGTTCCACCGCCTTGCAAGCCACTCCCGGCTCCTGTTGTCACGCCTGTGATGGTACCACCACCAGCGAGGTTTTGCCAGGACGGGAGCCCTCCATTGATCATCAATACCTGGCCGGCAGCGCCGATTGCCAGACGCGTTGGATCGCCGGATGCGTTATTGTAAACAAGATCACCTGCGGTAGTCATGGGATCCGTCATACCCGGAGCGAATGCAACGTTTGTAACACTTGTGATTCGCCCCTGGCTATTTACTGATAGCTGCGGAATTTGTGTAGCACTACCATAGGTGCTTGCGGCAACACCCGTATTAGAAAGATTAAGCGTTACAGTGGAAGTCGTTCCTCCACCGCTGAGACCAGAACCTGCTACAACTTCAGTAATTCCCGTAGCCGACGACCACGTTAACCCGCCTGTACCGTCATGGGTCAGAACACCGTTGGCATCAGCACCTGCGCCGGACGGCCACGAGTATGATTTGCCTCCTATTATTGTTGATCCGGTAATTGTCAGATTTGTTGCATCGATATTACCATCTGCGCTTACGTCACCAGTGGTATGAACATTTTGCGTGAATGAAGGATTGATTTTCGATCCTGAAATTCCTGACGCAATCTTTGAATCCGTGACAACGCCATCTTCTATATCCAGCCCGGCTTGGAACGATCCTGTTACGTCCCCTGCGGGCAATATTTCGGATGCCGTCACAACGTCCGTGTCTAATTTACTTTCGTCGATGACGCCCAAGCTATTATTGATCGCTGTCACCATTCGCCCGCCGGTTCCAGCGGCTGTCGATAATGTTAGTGTGGATAGCGTGCCCGTTGCATCGCCGCCCGCCGCGGAACTGCTGGTGAGTGTTCCTGTAAGGAATGCGGTTTTGGTTTGAAGTTCTGGCGTGCCGGAACCATTCGTTATGAACACTTTATCGGCATCAGCGCCCGTGGCTGTAAGCTTCGATACATCAATTGAATTGGCCGCGATTTGGTTTCCGCCAATCGTCGACCATGACATAACACCCGCGCCGTTGTTTAAAAGAACACCTGTACTGGCAGCTGAAGGAGGAAACGTTGCTCCTTCGATGGTGGTGGTGCCCCCATTGATGGAAACATTTGTGGAGGTTAAGCTTGTGGATGTTCCGGTCGATGATAACGTGCCTGATGTACTCACATTACCGCTCGTAGTGATGGCAATCGATGATGAAAGGTCAGCAGCTACTATGGTATTATCTGTAATGTCAGCGGAGGCTACCGTTGACTTCGTTGCTAATGCCTGAAGCCCGAGTGCGGTTCGGGCATCGGTTGCAGTTGTGGCGCCTGTGCCACCTCTTGTTATTGGTAGTGTCCCTGAAGTAATGTGATCAGTCGAAAGTGTACCAAATTCGTAGTCCGTATTGGATGCATTTCTTCTAAGGTAATGATTGCCAGTTGTACCCACGAGACCGCCGATAACCGTGCCATCGCCGATCAATAGGCCGGTCTGGGCTGTTTGATCCACGGTAGATGCAAGTGGCACCCATGCAGGGCTTCCTGCAACAATTTGCAGAATGTCGCCGTTGCTGGTCGACCCGTGAGTAACATTCGCAGGTGGTATAGCGAGATTGTTTTCATTGACATCGATAAGGACGAGATTATTAACTGCATCGCTTGTAACTGATATTTTTCCGGAACCTGCACCGGCAATAGAATTGAACTGCAGGTCAGTCCCGTTTTTCGTACTGAAGACACCCTGACCAGTACCCAGGTTCGACGCGGTGTTTGCTTCACCCGCTGTGGAAGCATTGATCGTCAATATACTTCCTGCTAAGGACAGATCAACGTTTGCACCTTCTTGAATTGTGACCCCAGTACCGTTGCTGATTCCCAGGCTAAACGTTTCACCGGCATTGGCATCGACTATCGAAAGATCCTGCACAGCAGTTTGTTCAACGGTCGTGACTTCGGTCTGTAGTTCTTCGAGCGCCAGTTGCGCATTTGTTGAGGTAAGGTCTCCGGTTGGAGTGACAGCCACGCCTCCCGCACTTACTGCGCTCGCGGTGCCGTTAATTGTGAGCTCATTTCCGTTTCGCTGAATTTCAATATTGTTTCCCTCGGTGATAGTAACGGGTGTAGTAGTTGCCGGGGAGATATTTACCTCGAATGATTCTCCGACCGCCGCGGTGCCATTTCCTCCTGTCACAACAAGAGTCTGAATCTCATTTGTGTCGTCCCCATCCTGGTCATTGTCGTTTTCTGCCTGAAGTTCTACTAGGGCAGCCTGCGCATCAGTTGCAGCAAGATTTCCACTAGGGGTAACTGTCACACTATTGGCATTTACGGCTCCGAATCCGCTTGCATTTATTATTAACCCATTTCCATTTCGCTCAATTTCAATATTGTTTCCCTCAGTAATCGTAACAGGTGTACCCGCAGATGAGATATCAACAGCAAATAAGTCGCCCCCGTTGGCGGTTCCGTCTCCAGTGACTTCTAATGTCTGGATTTCGTTTGTGTCGTCACCATCCATGCCATCAATGTCCGACTGCAGTTCGACAAGCGCTGCCTGCGCATCGGTTGCAGCAAGGTTTCCACTGGGGGTAACGGTTACACTACTCGCGTTTACTGCACTTGCTCCGTTTGCATTGATGGTGAGCACATTATTGTTCCGCTGGATTTCTATATTCGAACCTTCTTCGATTATAACGTCACCGCCGTCAGAAAGGCTTAAGTTGAAATCTTCACCGGGTGTTGCAGAGCTGGTGCCGTCCAGGCTCAGAGTCTGAAATTCATTCATTGGACTTTGATCCATTTGCTCCAATGCGGTTTGCAAACTTACAGATTGACTATTCCGCTGGACGCTGATTTTTTGACCACTTATTTCATCGATGTGATCGGTACTAATGGAAGATGGGCCAACTTGCAGAACGCCTGATACCAGCACAATCGTTTGGCCATCGACGTTTGGCGTACCACTGGAAACATCAGTGGAAGGCGCCCATGAAGTTCCATTCCATTTCAATACCTCGCCTTCAGTCGGCACCGCGGAGGTCGTGGAAGTCCATTTATTATCCTTCCACATGAGCAACTGACCGTTTTGGTTGGGTGCAACATCTGCAAGCGATGCAGACGATGATGAAGTACCAACCACCTCAATCTGGTTTCCATTGATGGATATT
>DASPJN010000126.1:0-50783 GCA_035628595.1 Chryseosolibacter sp. | reverse complement strand
AAGGATCACTATTATCAATTACAGGTTGCAATTGCTGGATCGAAGGCTCCTGCACATCTGTTTCATAATCGAGGCGCAAATGCCGTGTGTTGCTGAAGTCATAGTTGAATCGCAAAGAGGGAAGAATGTTTTCGAACGAACAATCAACCTTTGTATCGGCGGTAATAATTCTTCCGGCGAGTTTCGTGTTTTGAACGCTTGTTCCTGCGACTAGATTAAATTTAGGTTTCACCATCCGGAAGTTGAGGCCGGCCTTGTGATATTCGTATGTGCTATTATACACGTTCGTCAACTGGGTGTTTAACACTGACTCTTCATTGTTGACATCAAAGACCTTTCGGTCAACATCATTCAGGTTGGCACGATAACTATAGTTCGCCTCTAAATATCTTCGTTTACCAAGCGGCTCAGTATACGAAATGCTACCAGCGTAACTCTTATAGTGAGTCTTTTGAATGCTTTCCTGCTCGAGATTTTGCGTTAACGGCTCATCGCCAACATAAAACTCGTTGATGGAATTTAAATAACCGTCCCGATCATTTTGTGAAATTCCGTATTGCAGGTTAGTGGATAACGTTCTTCCCTTCTTATTGAATTTATGACGCCATAGCAAAGAGGATGTCAGGGAATTATTCTGGCCTGATGCAAGAGAGCGCGTTGTGCTTTCATTTTGAATTTCATTGTCACCATTCCGGCTTTCGCTCTTGCTGTCCAAATTCGTTTCCGTTGAATTGAGACTCATATTCGTTGTAAACTTGATAGAGTTCATTGAATCAAGCTTCTGTTCAAGCGAAGCATTTACCCTGTGGTTCGTATTGTAATTGTTCTGCCGACTATTCTGGTTGAACGTAAAACTTCCACCGGGCAAAAAATTCTCGCGTTCAGTAAGTTGTTCGCGATTGTGATCGATGTAGTTGAAGAAGTAACTTCCATTGACTTCGGATTTCTTTGATAGTTCGTCGTTATAGTTTAGTCCGGCCGCATACGTAGTCATAATTCCATTTGCGCGGTTTCCAAAATTTAGCGGAACGCCATTCTGATTATCACTACCGAATTCCAGCCGGACAGCCCCGCCCGACATCATCTGCTGCGAGCCTCCCGTGAAATTCATATACTCATCCATGGAAAACCCAGACTCGTTCACGTTGTTTCCCATTCCGAGCAACGAAAGCTGACGATCTTTCGAAAATTTGTTGACACTGGCACGTCCCTGAAAACGATCATCTGTTCCGACGCCGGCCATCAAGGTTCCGAATGCTCCGTTTCGCTTCTCCTCCTTCAACTCAAGATTGATAGTCTTTTCGCGTTGTCCATCGTCGATACCCGTAAAGGTTGCCTGATCAGATTTTTTGTCGAACACCTGGACTTTATCAATCGCATCCGCCGGCAGATTTTTAGTAGCAATTTTTGGATCTGCACCGAAGAAATTCTTTCCGTCGACAGTAACGCGCTTTACTCGTTCGCCTTGTGCTGTGACGTTGCCATCGTTATCCACTTCAACGCCAGGCAGTTTTTTCAATAGATCTTCAACCATCGCATTTTGCTTTGTTCTAAATGAACCCGCGTTGAATTCGATCGTGTCCTTTTTAATAGTGACGGGTGCCCGTTCGGCAGCGATCTCGATTGCCTCCAGCTCACTTGTCGCGGGAAGCATCTTTACTCTTCCCAGGTCCAATAGATTGCCGGTAGCCGGTTGATGGATTCTCTGCATAACGGTTCTAAATCCAACATAGCTAACTTTCAGAAAATATTCCTTCGCGGCAAGGTTCTTAAACCGAAAACTTCCGTCTGAATCGGTCAACGTAAAGTTAACCAATGATGAATCACTAGCCGCCAGCAACAACACGGTGGCCGAAGGTAATGGGCCTCCCAGCGTGTCGGCGAGCTGGCCTTGGACATCGTACTTCTGTGAATAGCCCACGCTTGTCATTAAGAGCACGACAATAGTTACAAGTGTCTTCATGATATCAACGAATGATTATGTTAGCACCATTCGCTTTCATCTTTTTGATATGCTCGTCACGAAGTTGCGTGAACTCCTCCTGCGTTGTTTTAATACCACCCGATGAAAGTTTCAGTTCGTTCTTTTTCAACGGCCGTGTTTCAATCTGCTTTGCGGTAATTACACGTTCGCCTTCATTGACATCGATTTGTAACACCGCGCCCGGGAGTGTGTTAAAATTCTCAGGGCCGAGGAATGGACGGAATTTGTCGGAGTACCAGGCGATGATGTTCTGCTTGCGTTCCTCATTGTAATATGAAGCCTGCTTACACGTGTAACCTCTTATTTCTTTTGTTTCCGTACCGAACTTCCATGGAATCAAAGTCAATGAATCCTCGATCAGATATTTTTTACCCATAAATTCCTGAAGAACCGATCTACGCGCCGACGCCTGGTCAACCAGATACTCATTCATGGCATTCCGGAACCTCATTCTTACACCCTGACCCTCGTCAATGTCTTCTTCCACAACATCCTCCTCAACCGGTTTATAAAGCGACTGCGTGGCGTTAAAAGCAAGTTGTTCTTGCGTCGTTCTGTATTCGGGAATCATGTTTTTCATTTCCTGTCTTTCGGGAGGAAGTGTCCGGTGGACGTTGATCTTATTTTCATAGATAATTACGCCTTCCGATGTCTGGGCAAAAACGACCCGTGCAGCTGCAACTGAAACCAGTACGCCTAGAAGTAAAATTATTTTTTTCATGGTTGTAGAGATTTGCATTTTTATTTCTGGAATAAATGTACGTCTGATGATGAAGCAACCAGGTTAATGGTTATGAAAGGAATGTTAATTAAGGTTAACGCGAACCCGAGTGAATGAAAACAACGTTACTTTTACTGATATAAGAGACAGATGAATCGGACGAATAATGTTTTGCCTCTTGCGCTGATGGTGACCAGTGTGATCCTGCTGATTGTGTTGCAGGCGTTATGGCTTCGAAGCGCGTACAACGAAGGTGAAAGTCGTTTTTTAAAAGAGACGAACGGATTATTCCGGTCAACCATCCTTGCAATGCACGACTCGCTGGTACAACAAAGGATCGAACCGTTGCAGCACGACTCACTCGTTACGATTCTCCATTCGAAAACGCTTAAGTTCCGCGAAGACGCCCGGCCCATGCGGCTGAAAGACACAACACGCACATACAGTGCTGAATCAAAGATAGAAGTCTTTGTTTCCTCTGAGACGGCAGATTCACTTCCGCGAATGATAAGACCATTGATGAATAAGATAAGAGGCGACGGGCACAAAACATTTATTATCCGGATGGGTCCTGATTCGCTCAAAGTTGACAGCATTAAGAAAGAATTTTCGCAAGTTCTTGAGGCAGCCGGGCTGGCGACACCCTTCAGCGTCATTTCTATCAGAAGCGAGCCGTTTGACGAATCTGAAAAAACGATTGCCGGGAAATATGTTTCTGAACGGGTACGAATAAGTCCCCTGAATGAGTACGCGGTTTCATTTTCCGGAATTGGCTCAATGGTTCTGCGCGAGATCACACCGCAAATTCTGTTTTCCATTTTCCTCACGTTGCTGACCATCGGTTCGTTCACGGTGATGTATCGAAATCTGCGAGCGCAGGAGAAGCTAATGAACTTAAAGAACGACTTCATCAGCAATGTGACACATGAATTGAAAACACCGGTTGCAACGGTGAGTGTGGCGCTCGAGGCGTTACGGAATTTTAATGCCCTTCATGATCCTAAACGAACCGAAGAGTATCTTGAGATTGCACAAAACGAATTGAACCGACTAACATTAATGACTGATAAAATTTTAAAAACGTCGGTCTTTGAAACGCAGGGTATAGTAGTTAAGATCGAAAAGATCAACATCGATTCGCTGGTTCAGCAAGTGCTCAATAGTATGAAGCTTGTGTTTGAAAAAAGGAGTGTTGCCGTCGAATTTCTTCGGGAAGGAAATGATTTTGAAATGGAAGGAAGCCGGGCCGATATCACACACGTCCTCTACAACCTTCTTGACAACGCGTTAAAATATAGCCTGGATGGAACGCAGATTCGTCTCGGGCTGCACGACAAAAAAACGAACGTAGAATTCACTGTTCAGGACAATGGTATTGGCATCCCGGCCGAATATCAGAAAAAGATCTTTGAGAAGTTTTTCCGTGTGCCTTCCGGTGACGTTCACAATACAAAAGGATACGGACTCGGACTGAGTTATGTATCCGGCGTTGTAAAAAGTCACAACGGTTCCATTGAAGTGGAAAGCGAGCCGGGGAAAGGAAGCTGCTTCAGAATCATTCTCCCGAAAAAATATGGTTAAAATTTTTTACGTAGAGGACGAGCCATTTTTAGGGCGCATTGTAAAAGAAAGTCTGGAGAGCAGGGACTTTGATGTGACAATGGTTGATGACGGAAAAAAGGCTGTCGAAATCTTCCGCGGGTCGGCTTATGATATTTGTATCCTCGATATCATGCTTCCATCACGCGATGGCTATGCGGTGTCACAGGATATCAGAAGAATCGCGCCGGCAATCCCGATTATTTTTGTTACTGCAAAAACGCAAACCGAAGATTTGCTCAAGGGTTTTGAAGCTGGAGGAAACGATTACATCAAGAAACCGTTCAGTATGGAAGAGCTGATCGTTCGCATTAATAATTTGTTGTCACTCGCGAAACAATCAAAGCCGACAGTTATTCAAGAGGCTGTTACCATCGGGAAATATCAATTTAATACGGCACGTTACGAATTGAAAATTGGTGAACGCGTAAAAAAATTATCGCACCGGGAGGCTAATTTGTTAGGAATGCTTGCTGAAAATCAAAATGGCACAACGCAACGGAAAGACATATTGCTTCGGCTCTGGGGCGATGATTCCTTTTTCAATTCCCGAACACTCGACGTTTACATCACCAAGTTGCGTGACTACCTGAAAGACGATCCGTCAATAGAAATTATTACCATTAAAGGTGTGGGTTATCATTTTGCTGTCGGTTGAGATTGCTTCGCGCTCTGTTAAAGGTAGATCGAAAATTGAAACAAGATGACTGACCAGCTGAAGGTGCTAGATTAGTCGATCACTGGCTGCATCCATTGTGTGCCTTGAATAAATGAATCGGATCTAAAAGATCACTTCGTGGGACTTAAGGGATTCGAACCCATGACCTTTGCTCTGTCAAAGCAACGCTCTAAACCAGCTGAGCTAAAGTCCCGAATTTGATCGGCAAGCTAAAAACCTGGTACGGAATTTCCTACAACCTCCTATTTAAAAGAGCGGCATAAAACTTTTTTTGTGTTTCGAAAGTCGATGGATAAACAACAAGCTTGTATCTAGCACCATGGCCACCAGGTTCACTTTGAGTTTCCTGATTCTCGTCGCGATTAGCAATGGTTCGCTCGCGCAAACGCTGGCACGCGGTATCGTTGTTGACTCCGCAACTTTCGCAGCTTTGCCGCATGTTAACGTCACCGTGAAAAATACTTTAAGAGGGACATCAACCGACCTTAATGGTAATTTCAGCATTGCGGCAAAACCCAATGACACGTTAGTGTTCTCCCTGTTAGGCTACCGCCGGCTGGAGTTCCCGCTTTCAGGGTATGAACCCGGCCTCATCCGCCTTACTGAAAGACCGCAGCTACTTCCTGCCATTGAAATTCTGGATCAAAAAATATATGTGAACCCGTACGAAGGCATGTTCGACGAAGAAAACCAAAAGCTGATCAAGAAGATTCCATTTTATTATTCGCGGCAACGCAAGGATAAAATAAAAGCCGCGAACTGGCGCGAAGATGTTGCGCGGGTGCAAACCTATGTCGACGTGGTTATCAACGACTCTACCACGCGAGCGAACCTGATGAAAGATTTTTCATTGTCAGAAAAAGAATATTATGAGACCCTTACAAAGTTCAACGAACGACATTATGAAGTGATGTACTATCTCACGGCGGGCGAATTGCTTTCGTTACTCCAAAAATTCTTTGAGGCTAATGTCGCGACAAAGTAACGGCTATTGTCTGACACGCACGTAGACATGGCGTGAGGTTCCTGTTTCGCTCTGCCTTTCATCAACCTCGATAGAATCGAAACTCTTCATCAGGTGAAGCAGTTTTTTGAAGCCATAATTTCGTGAGTCGAAGTTCGGTTGTTTTTTCAGGATCAGCGTACCAACCTCACCGAGAAAGGCCCAGCCACTTTCATCGGCAAGATCGTTGATGCTCGATTTGATAACATTCAATGTTCGCTTGTCGAACTGTGGTGTTTCGGTCTTTTTTCCGCGTCCACGTTTTTTCGCAGCGCCGTCGGTGTGTGGTTCATCGTAATTGAGGATCTCGATATAAATGAACTTATCGCATGCGGTAATAAAGGGTTCAGGCGTTTTTCTTTCGCCAATGCCGATGACTACCATTCCGGCTTCACGTAACCGTATTGCCAGTCGCGTGAAATCGCTGTCGCTGGAAACAATACAAAAACCTTCGACGCGACCGGAGTACAAAATATCCATTGCATCGATGATCATGGCCGAATCGGTGGCATTCTTTCCGACAGTATAACCATACTGCTGTATTGGTGTGATCGCATTCTCAAGCAACACCGACTTCCAGCCAGATGTATTCGGCTTAGTCCAGTCACCGTAAATTCGTTTGAAGGTCGGCGTACCATACTTCGCAATCTCTTCCATCATAGCCTTCACATTCCCGTAAGGCACATTGTCGGCGTCGATTATCACGGCAAGTCGTAGCTCTTTAGATCTTTCAATAGGCATAAGTGAATTTAACTGGTTAATGTGACTAAAAGTGTGCCGTTTTACTCAAGTATAAATATTCGCACGTCGGGAAGGTATAAATTAAAAAAACCTTTTCCGCCTTTTATGTTCGAGGGATAGTTGACCGGCTCGCTCAGGAATTCTACGAAGCTAAAACGGTTGTCTTGTCGAAGCTTCATAAAATGAAAATACTCGCCACTTACATTGGAAAGGGATACAGCAATTGTATCTCCCGGACTAAAATCGCGCGGAACTACCCGGAACTGTTCATTGTAACCCTCACCAGAGAAGTTAGCATCGTCCAGGAGGCGTGTAAACGCACGCGGATTCAAAAGATTTTCTTCGGCATCTTCGAACTCAACTTCCTGCACGTTGATCATGTACCAGTTTTTTCCTGCAGGGTCAACCAAGGAATAAGTGACCTGCGCAAGTGTATCATCAAAACCATTATAGTATAATTCTGCAGTGATGTCCTGAAATGAAACCTGTTCGAGCACGGTTGTCGTTGCTGTTACTTCGCCAAAAGGTGTGTTCCTAACCTCGAGCATATAGGAATCCCCAGCCTCAAAAGGCAAGATAAGACCACCGTAAACACCGTCTTCGATTTGCGGCAGGGTATCTGTTTGCAAAGGACCGTGAAGTAGCACGAGTGCCTCGTTTACAGCGATTTGCCGAAAGAGTTCTTCCGGGTCGCTGTCTTCACTACCTTCTAAAGCACCGAAAGTTTTCGTCAGCATCACAACCAATGATCGATCGGGAATAATCTGCGATGACACCACAAGTTCCTGTTTAACAACTGGCAGGCCGCGAACTTCAAGGGGTTCAGGTAAACACGACTGCAAAACACATGCGAGCATGGCGGCGAATAAGATTGTTATATTTTGAGTCCAGTTTTTCATAAAGTGAATCCGTAGCTGATAAATGGTAACAACCCGAACAGACCAGGTTGCTGGTAGCTGAGCGATCCGTCAATTTCATTCTGATTGATACTTATGCCGACCGGCGCAGCCCGGTTATAAAGATTGTATACACCGGCAAACCAGTGCCATTGAAATTTTTTTCCGGGTTTACTTTTGAACCTAATACCAACGTCAAGCCTATGCGTGTCGGCAAGCTTAACGCCATTCAGGTCAGCATACAATGGAATCAGGTCTACCCCAGTAAGTGTAGGTGCTACTAGAAAATATTGTCCGATAACGGGGGTAAATCGCGACCCCGAAATAAACTCCCAGACAACAGATGCAGACCATCGCTTGTTGAGTTTGTACTGCATGACGATGGCACCATTGTGTCTTCGGTCGTATCGCGATAAGAACCATTCGCCAGCATTCACCTCGTCGAACTGGCGCCACGACCATGACAATGTATAGCTGATCCAACCGGCCAACTTGCCTGCATCTTTCCTGACCAGAACTTCGAGGCCATAGGCAACGCCTCGGCCCTGAACCAGTTTTGACGCAAAGTCAGAATTAAAAAACAAGTTCGTTCCCTCCTCGTAGCCAATCAGATCACGCATTGTTTTGTAATATCCTTCGACGCTCATCAGTAATTTCTGTGAGGGAAAAGATTTTTGATAAGCAAGCGCTACCTGGTTGCTGGACTGTGGCCTAATTGAGTCCGTCACTGAATACCAGATATCAGTCGGCGTGCTCACGGCTGAATTCGAGATCCGGTGGATGTATTGAATCATTCGTGCATAACTTAGCTTCAGCGCCTGATTGTCGTTAAGCGAATATCGTAACGAAAACCGCGGCTCGGGATTGTAATAAGTTTTATTGCTTACCATTCCACTGCTGATACGAAGCCCGGCGGTTGCATTTAGTCCATCCGTTGGCGTAAAATTATACTCTGCGTGAAGCGTCAGCTCGTCAGCCGTTTTGCTGCTGGTTTCGCTGCTTGAAATCACCTCCGAAAAAAATCCCGTTGTACTGATAACGCTTGGGCTAATGGCATGACGCACATATTCGAACCCTCCATGAAAAGATCCATTCATCCATGATAATGAATCACGCGTAAATGAAATCTTGCCGCTGTAATCTTCAATATCAGACCGCGCGGAAAGGCTGTTGTCTTCGAATATGTTTCTGATGTCATAACGGTAGTGTGATCTCGCTAGCGCGAGATCGGTCTGCCAATTGTTCGCGTACTTTCTGCGCCAGCGTATTGTTTGGCTGTTGTTCCCTGATTCAAAGGTTGTGAGAAATCCGTCGCCGTCGTTGTTACGGTCTCTGAACCAATCCAGCACATCATCGCCGCCGTAATAAGCCAACTCGATATTATCGTTTTTATTCGGGTGCAGAATAAGCTTCGCATTCAGGTCATAGAAGAAATATGGAAGCTCGTCACCAACGGCAGCAACAACTTTATCTATATACGTGCGTCGTCCTGCTATCCAAAATGAAGCTTTGTTCTGAATAATGGGTTGTTCGATCATCAATCTGGACGCGATCAAACCTATGTCGCCCGATGCCTGCGTTTGCTGTGGGATGCTACTAACAGTATTCACATTCAGAATTGATGAAAGTCTTCCTCCGAAGCGAGCCGGAAAACCTGCGTTGATGGCTTCAACCGTTTCGAGCATGTCGGGATTGAAAACCGAAAGGAAACCAAAAAGATGACTTGTGTTGTAGATCGGCGCGCCGTCAAGTAATACAAGGTTCTGGTCGGCGGCTCCGCCCCGAACGAAAAGATCTGAACTTCCTTCAACGCCTCTGATCGTTCCCGGAAGTAGTTGAAGTGTTTTGATAAGATCCGCTTCGCCACCCAGAACAGGTATCGACGTAATGTCTTCTTTGTTCAGAATATTGGTGCTGGTTTGATTACGGTTGAAAAGTTCAGTCTGGCGATCCGCCTTACCCTCAATTTCAACAGTTTCCAGTTCATTTAACATTGGCGAAAGCCTAACCGTGATAATAGTGTCTTTTGTGACATCAAATTCCCTTTGATAGGAACTATATCCCACGTAAGAAACAAGCAGCTTTTTACGTCCTTTTGTAGTTTTGACCTTGAATAATCCATCGTCATCAGACAAAAGATTGATTGAATCAGGCAAGACTGTAATCCTGGCGGAAGGAAGGATGGCGTCATCAATAGACGAAATTGCGCCTGAAATTGTCACCTGCGCCTCCGCTTTCAGAAGGAAAAGTGCAACGAAGAAACTACTGACGAGCAATCTCATAACCAATACTTAAACGTGCATTCCGAAGATCGAAGTTTAAAATAATACCATTTTAACACATCAGAAGGGTCGTATGTTTTACGTGGGTTTTTTTCCAGAATCAAGCAGTAATACACCTATTTTTAAGTAATTGTGCGATAGATGGCCTCACTTGTCAATCGGATCATATTGATCGTTTTCATTTGCTCAGCTGCTCTTACTTTCCGAGCTGCTGCCCAGGTTACATCCGTTGCGGATACCGTGGAGGTAGTCAACATGCAGCACGCTGCCTATCAGCTATTCCTTTCCCATCCCGATTCATCTGTAGCTTTGGCAAAGCAGATGCTTTTAAAGGCAAACGGCGACAAACGCCATTACTATCAAGCCGTCGGTCATTACATCCTTTCAAAGGCATATTGGGCGAAGGCTAATTATAGCTTAAGCGCCGAGCACGGCTTTAAAGCATTAAAATTTTTCGAGAACACCGAACACACCCTGTGGTGGGGGAAGACGCTGCTTTCGCTTGCAAGGGTGTTTATCGATCTCCAAAATTTTGAGCATGCTAAGATATACATTAACAGAGCAACTACGCTTGCTAACGAAACGAAAAACGAAAAACTTAAAGGTGACAGCTTCAGGGAAATGTCTATGCTATTTTCCGAAACAAAAGTTTATGATTCGGCTCTATATTACGCCGATGAAGGCATCTTCATTTTCCAAAACCTGCTTGACACCGTTAACTTCTCTATTCTCTACGGACGAAAAGCAAAGATCTATTTTCTCTTAAAAGACTACCGGCAAAGCCAGCGTTATAATAGACTTTCGTTATTGTTCGACAGCCTGGTCGACAACAGGCGAGCGCTGGGCATTACCTATTATCAGGCCGCACTTGATGCAGTTAACCTAAATCAGCACGACAGCGCCATTTACCTTCTTAGAAAAAGCATCCCCATCAACCGCGACATCAGAAACCCGTCTATCCTGATAAAAGTGCATAGTCTGTTGGCTGACATTTATTTTGAAAAGAAAATGCCGGCGCTCGCATTCGGGGAGCTTAAGATATCAAGTCAATATAAGGACAGCCTTTACAACACAGAACGGAGCGGACAGATACAGGAAATGCATTCGATCTATGAGCTCTCAAAAAAAGAAGAGCAAATAGAACAGCTTGCGCAGGATAACGTATTGCGACAACAAGAAGTGCGAAATCAACAACAGTTTGTTGCCTTTCTGCTTGCATGTGTAATCCTCTTAGGTGTTACCGTTACGTTGCTGATCCGCTATCGCAGATTACAGGAAAAAACAAACGACGAGCTGTCTTCAAAAAACCGCGACATCGAGCATCAGAAGGAGGAGATCCAATCGCAGGCTGAAACGCTTCAGCAGCTAAATGATCTGAAACTAAAACTGTTTTCCGTTATCAGCCACGACCTAAGAGGTCCTTTGGGAACTTTACATTCCCTGCTGGACCTGCTCACGAAAAAGCAAGTGTCGACGGAGGAGTTTCTTTCCATCGCCCATAAGTTAAAAAACAGCCTCAGCATCACTCAAACTACTCTCGATAATCTGCTCAACTGGTCACTGAGCCAGATGGAAGGTATCAAAACAGCGCCGAAGACAATCAATATCAAAAATAATATTCAGGAGGCGTGTGACCTCATGGATGATGCAGCTCAAAAGAAAAATATAGGTATTCAGAAACTCATCGATGAAGAGTTATTGGTGAAAGCCGATGCAGACCATGTGCAATTGATTTTACGAAACCTCATCCACAATGCCATAAAATTTTCAAACCCGTCAGATAAGATCTTCGTAATTGCATCGAAAATATCCGACTACTGTTTGATCACTGTGAAAGACAATGGCATCGGCATGTCGCGGGATGAGCTGATGACATTGAAAAGCGCAAGACAACATTTCACCAAGACTGGTACATCTCAGGAAAAAGGTACGGGTCTTGGCTTTCTTTTATGTACTGAGTTTGTAAAACTAAACGGCGGCGATATCGATGTGAAGAGCGTTCTGAACAAAGGGACAGAAGTCAATTTTACGTTGCCGCTCGCATAGAATTAAGATAATTCAGCTTCCCTGAACATTCAGTTCAGTCATTATTTCAGCCGGACTTGTAAGGATCTTGTGGATGGGACATTTCTTTGCAATCTGATACATTCTGTTTTGCTGAGCTTCATCCAGCTTACCTGTTATATTGACAACTGTTCTGAAAAAATTAACGCCGTCGCTTTCATCACTGAAGACTTTCACTTCTATTCCGTTGACGTCAAAATCCTTTCGATCGGCATACATGCGAAGCGTAATAGCCGTACACGACGCAAGCGACATTCTCAGGAAGTCGCCGGGTGAAGGGCCAAGGTCTGTTCCCCCGACCGAAGTTGGTTCATCACCGATCAGCGTATGCGAATCAAGGGTAATTTCCGTTTTGTATCGGTCGCGGCCAATCCGGGCGCTGACCCATTTTTGTTGTTCAGGATTGCTCATTGAAAATCGTGTTCATTACAAATGAATCGCGAACGTAACGCTCGCGTGGTGCGAGCTCGCGCGCCTTTAAGGGCTCAGGCAGAATATCGGCCTCGCCGGGATAGCCGATTGCCATGACAACTACCGGATCAAAATCCGAAGGCACGTTAAGATTTGTCCGAAGTTTTTCAAGATCAAAGCCGCCCATCTGATGTACATTCAATCCAAGATGAGTGGCCTGCAAAGACAGGAATGCATTGGCAGCGCCAAGATCGTAACGCGCGGAATTGTTGGTTCTATCATTCCTTGTAAACCGGGTTCTGATAAAGCTCGCGATCAACAAGGGCGCATGTTGCACCCACACTTTGTTGCTTTCATTCAATGCATCATATATGAGCTGCCATAGTGCTTGATCTTTCGCTGCGTAAATGTACATCCATGGTTGTTCATTCACACTGGAGGGTGCCCAACGCGCAGCTTCAAAAAGCGTGTTAATCGTTTCCGGCTCAACTTCCTTCGATATATATGCACGCCTGCTGCGTCTGTTCTGAATGACCTCAAGCACAGGCGATCCAAACTCAGATGATTTTTGTCTTGCTATTGTCGGTGTTTCCATAATCTCTCCATCAAATAAACATATAAAATGAGAAACGGTTCCTTCATTTTATTCTTCAATCAGGACACCCATTTTTCCCATCTGATAATCGCGCATGGCTTCGAGGATTTGCGTTTCCGAATTCATTACAAATGGTCCATGCGAAACCACTTTTTCATTCAAAGGCAAGCCAGACATGACCAACACGCGCGAATCTTCAAGCGTTTCAATTGAAATTCCATCACCATCATTATTGAAGACTGCTGCGTGGAGGCTTTCCACCAATCCAAAACCAGAAACAGTAATCTTGCCTTTTAAAACGTATAAAAATGCATTATGATCAGGGGGAAATGTAAGACTGATCTCACCATCTTTCTTTCCTTCAATGGTAGCCGCGTTCACTGGCGACAACGTTGGAACTGTTCCGGTTAATCCGTTGAACTCGCCTGCAAAAACTTTTAGCGTTATCAAACCATCATCGGTGATTCGCACAGGAACTTCCTTGGAGTGCACAGGAAAATACAACGGTTGATCCATCTTATGTTTGGCAGGCGTGTTGATCCAAAGCTGAATGATCTCTTGTCTTCCACCAATCTCGTGAATGTCGTCTGTCGGCCGCTCACTGTGAATGACACCCATCCCTGCATTCATCCATTGTGCACCCCCTGCATAAACTTTGCTATTGTTTCCCCGACTGTCGCGATGATGCACGCCACCCTCGAATACAAATGTGACGGGTGAAAACCCCCGGTGAGGATGCGGACCAACACCCGCACGATTCGCTTCGAGGTGTTTGGGCACTTTGACATCGGCATGATGGAGCAACAAAAAGGGATCAATTTGATCGACCTGATTGGTGGGAAACGGCTGGCGAATCGGAAGCCCGCCCATGTCGCGCGGTTCTGCGTAAAGCAATCTGGTTACAGTTCTCTTTTTCATTTTTCTTCAAATGTTTATTCTGATAACGAACCGCGGCAAACAAAAGTTGCTACAATAT
This sequence comes from Chryseosolibacter sp., assembly GCA_035628595.1. Taxonomy (GTDB): domain Bacteria; phylum Bacteroidota; class Bacteroidia; order Cytophagales; family Cyclobacteriaceae; genus Chryseosolibacter. The sequence goes on along the minus strand of DASPJN010000126.1, from coordinate 36,832 downwards.
TTGTATATACATATAGGGCTTTTTAGAGTGCGTACGCTGTTTTAATAAAAAAGTAAAAAATTTTGCTCAATTTACTAAACACTGTTCATTAACTTTACGTTGTAAACGACAGTTATGGGAGTAGCGGAACGAAAAGAAAGACATAAAGAAGAACTAAAGAAAGAGATTTTGATGGCGGCTACAAAATTGTTCATGGAACAAGGGTATGAAGCCACATCCATCAGAAACATTGCCGAAAAGATCGAATACAGCCCCGCAACGGTGTACCTATACTACCGTGACAAGGACGAGATCATGCACGCAGTACATTCTGAAGGTTTCAAAATGTTGGTTAGCCATTTTGCGCCGTTGGCCACTATCGCCGACCCTTTTGAAAGGCTTAAGCGACTTGGTCAGGCATACATTCAATTTTGTCTTGAAAACGCTGAAATGTACAATCTGCTTTTCGTCATGCACGATCCGATGGATCATGTCACGCATTGTAAAGAAGATTGGGATGAGGGCGACCGGGCGTTTGATGTGTTATACAACACAGTAGTTGACTGTCAGCAGAAAGGCTATCTACACGACATTGAGCCTATCGGTTTGTCCTTTATGATCTGGTCGACCATGCACGGATTATGCACGTTGCGAACCAGCGGACATCTTGGACATGTGTCGTGCGCGAAAAACTTACAACCAGATGTTGATTCGCTGATGACATACACTTACGAGTCATTTGTAAAAGTGCTTGAGCGACTTAAGAAATAAAAAAATTTACCCTATTACTAAACACTGTTCAGTATGAGAACACCATTCATTATCATTTCCCTTTTGCTGCTGTCAACGGCTGTCTTTTCACAACAAACACTTGATGACTACGTCAGAGAAGGTCTTGAGAACAATCTCACCCTAAAGCAAAAACATATCAGCTTTGATAAAGCAATACTCAGTCTGAAGATTGCGAATGGACTATTTATGCCAACCATTGGTCTTCAGGGAAACTACACCAGCGGTGACGGTGGACGAAGCATCGCGATCCCTGTCGGCGACATGCTTAATCCAGTATACGCCACGCTCAATCAGCTTACTGAAAGCAATCAATTTCCGCAGATTGAAAATGTCAGCGAGAATTTTTTCCCTAAGAATTTTTATGATGTAAAAGTGCGGACAAATGTACCGATCATTAATACCAGCCTTTATTACAACCGGAAGATCACCGAACAGCAGGCTGTCATGCAGGAATACGAAGTTGATATCTACAAACGTGAGCTTGTCAGAAACATTAAGGTTGCATACTTCAGCTACCTGAGCGCCATGGAAGCCATAAGTATTTATGAATCCGCAATGACACGCGCACTGGAAAACAAACGCGTGAACGAATCGTTGATGAAAAATGGGAAGGGCTTACATGCTTATGTGCTAAGGTCTGAAAGTGAGGTCGAACACATTCGTTATCAGTTAAGCGATGCAAAAAAGCAAGCAGAGAACGCGCAGATGTATTTCAATTTTATCCTGAATCGTGACCGTTCGGCAACCATCGGCACCATCAGCTATAGCAAAGATGAACTTGATGAGGTTGCAAAACTTATCAGCGAGGATGTAACATTCGAGCAACGCGAGGAACTTAAGCAACTCCGGCAATCCGTAGTACTAGCAGAAAATGTACTGAAAATGAATCAGCTTTACTGGGCACCGAAGCTCAGTGGGTTCGTTGATCTTGGCTCCCAAAACCAGGATTGGAAATTCCACAGCAACTCCCGGTACTACCTCATTGGCGTGCAGTTAGACGTACCGTTATTCTCCGGGTTTACTAACCGGAATAAAATTAATCAGACGAAGCTCGATGTTAACGCAACCGAGATCTCGCGTACGATCGTGGGAAAACAAATCGATATGAATACTGCTATGGCGCGTAGCGCGCTACGGACATCATACGAAGGATACGTGTCCGCCATAAAACAACTCGAAGCCGCCCAAAGTTACCTCCGCCTTATTGACAAAGGATACCAGGAAGGCATTAACAGCTTTATAGAAGCAATTGATGCGCGCAACCAGTTAACCTCAGCACAGCTTCAGGCGACCATCAAGGAATATCAAACATTGATCGCAATCGCCAATCTCGAACGCGAAAATGCAACTTATACTTTCAACTAAAATCTCACAAATCAATAACGCCATGAAAAACACTGCCGCCCTTTTACTCCTGCTGAGTGTTTGGTTCCTCCAGGCATGCACCAGCTCTGAAGGCAAGAACAGCCGAAGGATTGTTAACAGCGAAAAGATTCCTGTTCGCATCATGAAACTGCAGAAAACAAAACTAATTAACGCAGTAAACGCATCAGGACAATTTACCACCGATGATGAAACGTTCCTCTCTTTTAAAACCGGCGGCATCATTGACAAGATACATGTCCGGGAAGGTGATCCAGTTCGCAAAGGACAGGTATTGGCAACTCTCCACCTCACTGAGATCAATGCATTGGTGTCTCAATCAAAACTCGTGTTTGAAAAAGCAAAACGTGATTTCGAACGGGTTTCAAATCTTTACAAGGATAGCGTAGCAACACTTGAGCAATTCCAGAACGTAACCACTGCGCTGGATGTTGCTACCCAACAATATGAAGCTGCTCGTTTTAACAAAAGCTACTCCGAAATCAGGGCGCTGTCTGACGGATACGTGTTGAGAAAATTTGCAAACCCCGGGCAAATGATCGAATCCGGATCCCCCGTCTTCCAAACCAACGGCGCGAAAGATAAAAAGTGGAAACTTCGCGTAGGTGTCAGTGACAGAGACTGGTCGAGGATTGAGATCGGAGATGAAGCAGTTGTCACAACCGATGCGGACCGGGAGCAATACAAGGCAGTAGTGTCAAAGAAGTCAGAAGGGACGGATATCAACACGGGTACATTTGTAATTGAAGTTTCGCTCAACGACGCTCCTTCCACAAGCATTGCTTCAGGAATGTTCGGAAAAGTAATTATCACACCGACAGCTACCGCCGAGGGATGGGCGATACCTTACGATGCTTTGCTTGACGGTGATTTGCAAAAAGGCTACGTCTTCATCACAAATGATTCCCAAAAAGCAACGAGAGCACAGGTAACGATCGGAGCGGTTGACAAAGAAAACGTGATTATTACCAAAGGCCTTGAAGGAGCGGACGCACTTATCATTTCTGGAAGCGCATACCTCCGTGACGAATCACCAATAACCATCCTCGAATAATTCTTTATGAAAATATCAGAATACGCTGTCAGGAATTATCAATTCACCATGGTGATTTTCCTGATGATCATTGCGGTGGGAGTAACAACAATCCTGAACATGCCGCGATCCGAAGACCCGGATCTTACCGCGCCACAATTTCCGATTGTAGTGATCTATCCTGGCACGTCTCCGCAGGACATGGAGGAACTTGTTGTCGAGCCGCTCGAACGACAGATCACCGGACTCGAAAATATCAAGCGTGTAAAGACTTCGATCAGCGATGGCGTGGCAGTATTATTTGTCGAATACAAGTATGAAAGTAACGTAGAAGAAAAATACCAGGAGCTGGTTCGGGAAGTAAACTCCCTGCGAAATGAGCTTCCGAAAGATATTGCCAGTATTGAAGTGAGAAAGGTTATTCCATCCGATGTGAATGTGGTGCAGATCGCTCTTGTGTCGGAAAACGCATCGAAAGAAAAACTAAAGCGATACGCTGAAGCCCTACAGGATGAACTGGAAAAAGTAAAAGCACTGAAGAAAGTTGAAATTCATGGCGCCCCAAAACGGATTGTAAGGGTTGATTTGCAGCTCGAAAAAATGGCGCACATGCGCTTGCCGCTCGATGCCGTATTAGGTAGCATGCAAAGTGAAATCGCCAACATACCAGGAGGCAGCGTTGATGCCGGAACGAAGTCTTTCAACATCAAGACAAGCGGAAACTACGCGGATATTGATGAGATAAAAAATACAATCGTCTACTCAAGCAACGGCCGAAATATATTCCTCAATGATGTCGCTAACGTTTACTTCGACTTTGAAGAAGAAAAGCACATTACAAGGCTAAATGGATTTAGAAGCGTGTTTGTTACCGCTGCACAAAAGTCGGGCGAAAACATTTCTAAAACGCAGGAAGATTATCAACAGGTAATCGACAAATTCAAAGCAAAGCTTCCGGCGAACATTGATCTCGTTCATCACTTCGATCAGGCTGAAAATGTAAACAAGCGCCTGGGTGGTCTGGGAAAGGATTTCATCCTGGCAATTTTGCTGGTTGCCATTACACTGCTTCCACTTGGACAGCGCGCGGCACTTGTGGTGATGATATCGATACCGCTTTCACTTTCAATTGGTATCGTCTTACTGGATATTCTTGGTTACACACTCAATCAATTAAGCATCGTCGGATTGGTGGTTGCACTCGGGCTTCTTGTCGATGACAGCATTGTGGTTGTTGAAAATATCGAGCGATGGATGCGGGCAGGATATTCAAGATTTGAAGCAACGATCAAAGCAACGAAGCAAATCGGGCTCGCGGTGGTTGGCTGCACTGTCACGCTCATTATTGCGTTTCTTCCGTTGGTATTCATGCCTGAGGCAGCAGGCGATTTTATTCGCGGCTTACCGATGGGTGTGATTACAAGCGTGATCGCGTCCATGGTTGTTTCGCTGACGATTATTCCTTTCTTGTCCAGCAGGTTGTTGAAAGAATCTCATGGTCATCCTGACGGAAATATTTTCATGCGCGCTCTGAAGAAAGTAATCCACGGCAGCTATTCGAAATTGCTTGACAAAGCCTTGGCAAGACCGGTTGCGACAATCATTATCGCGTCTGTCATCTTCTTTGCATCGCTACAACTCTTTCCTGTGATTGGGTTCAGTTTGTTCCCAGCATCGGAAAAACCGCAGTTTATGATCGAGATTGTTACACCGTTGCAATCCAACCTGAATTATACAAATGAAGTAGCTGCAAAGATTGAAGCAGAATTATCCGCGCACCATGAGATTGAATACTTTGCGACGAATGTTGGGAAAGGCAATCCGCGTGTTTATTACAACGTGATCCCTGAAAATGAACGTACTGACTATGCGCAGATTTTCATTCAGTTGGAATCTGAAACAACACCCGAACGGAAACTTGAAATAATCGAAGAACTGCGGAAAAAATGGTCGCCGTACCCCGGAGCAAAAATCGAAGTGAAGAATTTTGAGCAGGGGCCACCAATTGAAGCGCCGGTGGAGGTTCGTCTGTTTGGCGAAAATCTTGATACGCTTCGCAACATCGCTGCGCGTGTCGAACACATGTTAGAAGAAACGAATGGTACGATGTACATCGCGAATCCCGTCGTTCACCTGAAGTCGGATATCCGGGTGGCGATCAACAAGGAAAAAGCCCAAATGCTTGGCGTCTCCACATTTGACATCGACAAAACGGTAAGGCTCGCGGTTGCCGGATTAACGGCCGGAAAATTCTCCGACGAAAATGGTGACGATTTCGATATCGTTCTAACCAAAGTGAAAAGCGAACATCCGACACTCGAAACGCTAGACAACGTTTATGTCAATAACAAGCATGGAAAAGCGATTCCACTGAACCAGCTCGCATCACTTCAGTTAGAATCGTCTTCACTGAACATTAAACACCTTGACAAGATCAGAACTGTTTCTGTAAATGCATTTGTACAGAAGGGTTTCCTGAATGATGAGGTAATCAATGCAGTGATTTCGAGGATGGATCAGCTCGAGCTTCCAGCAGGATATTCTTATGAGATGGGCGGCGAGGTCGAAAGCAGAAAGGAATCGTTTGGCGGGTTTATGACTATCATCATCGTAACAATTTTCTTATTCGTGGCTGTTCTTATTCTCGAATTCAGGACGTTCAAAAGCACATTGATTGTTTTGTCTGTAATTCCACTTGGTATTGTGGGTGCAGTGCTAGCCCTGTTGATCACAGGTAATTCGCTTTCCTTTGTAGCGATCATAGGCTTGATCGCCCTGGCGGGTATTGAAGTAAAGAACACTATCCTCCTCGTTGACTTTACCAATCAACTGAGAGAAGAAGGTAAATCACTGGAAGACGCGATACGCGAAGCAGGCGAGGTAAGATTCTTACCGATCATACTTACTTCGTTGACAGCGATTGGCGGATTGCTGCCGATCGCGATTTCAACGAACCCGCTTGTATCTCCCCTTGCGATTGTACTAATCGGTGGATTAATAAGCTCGACCTTGTTATCAAGGATCGTAACGCCTGTCGTGTACAAGCTGATGCCGCCGCGCATTGAGGTAAAACAATAGGATTAAAGCTGGGCGCCTCGGCGCTTAGCTACCTTCATCATCCACGAAGCTTGTCAAGCAGAGAGTTAAGCTGGGCAGCCTCATCTTTTGAAAGGTTCTTCAGGGTCTGGATGAATTCCGATTCGAGTTGATCAATTTCCTTTAAGATAAGTAAGCCTTTCTGAGTGATAGAAATATCTACCTGGCGTCGGTTGTTTTCGCATTGCTTGCGATCAACCATTGTTTTTTGCCTGAGTTTCTCGACGAGTCTTGTAGCATTGCTGCTCTTGTCGATCATGCGGCAGGCAATATCATTCAACATCATCGGTTTGGGATGTGAGCCGCGTAAAATCCGAAGCACATTAAACTGCTCGGGCGTAATCGCGAATGGCTTCAGTCGCGACGCATTGACGTGATGTAGCCAGCTACTTGTATAAAGAATATTAACAACAGCCTTTTCGTGCTCGGACTGAAATTTCTCCTGAAGGATTGCTGTCTCTATTGACATATGCACCTAAAACTTCAAACGCCAATTTATTTTTTTGAAGTACGTTTCTTTGCCGCCGCGACTTTCTTCTTGCCAACGTCTGACATTGCAAAGCTACGCTTCATGCTTTTTATATTTTCAGCTTTTCTAAATCGCAGCGCGCTCCAATCATCGTCGATCGCCACCATTCGCACTCCTTCAAACCCAAGTGTCCCCAGTTCCTTCCATCCGCTGTCACGGTTAAATTCACACTTATATTTCTTAGACGTACCTTTTGGATAGGCAAACCAGATAACAGCATCTTCGCCGGCAACAGCATCTATTTTTTTTGCATAATCATTTACCTCTTCCTGCTTTGTCACGAACACGAGGAAAAACATAACCTCCTTCGAACCAGTGAGCGTAGTTCTAATTTGTGTTTGCTCGCGCATTTCGTCCATTGCGTGACGAAAGGTATCGGGCGCCTGAACAATGTAGGCAGCCTTTTGTTCTTTGAAATTGAGTTTTTTGAAAATGGGGTTCATATTGTTCTGAGGAGGTAAAGATCGGATTCACCGGTTGTATTCCAAACTCAAACGGTTACTTTAAATTCCCGCAGCGCCTTCAAAAATCGAATCATTTCGCCCTGACTCGCCAGATTGTATTGTGCGAACGTGTGGCCGGGCCCGATCTTAATAGTAATTGCTCTTTCGGCTAGCGCCTTGAACATATCTTCATCGGTCTTATCATCTCCGACTGCAAGCATGAAATCATAATCATCAACAAGAAATCGTTTGGCAATTGACCCTTTATCTATACCGGCGATGCGGATTTCGATCACCCTGTTTCCATCAATAATTTGCAGGTTTGCATTCCGAACCATGTGGTGAAGATTGTCGAGCAATTCTCGCGAGCGAATAAACCCCAACTCAGGATTTACATTCCGGTAATGCCAGGCGAGCGTGTGTTTCTTATCCTCAATCAACGCTCCGGGACTGCGTTGTTCAAAAAGCTCAAGTGTTGGACGAATTACCTGCTTCCAAGACTGGTCAAGAGCGGGTTCGTATCTCCATTCATGTCCAATGAGGCGTGTAGCCGCACCGTGCTCAGCGATCAGGTTTACCGGAAGATGGCCAAACCATTCGTTTAACGAATGATGATCTCGGCCACTGATAATGGTTATAGTGGTAGCCGGGTCCCCAGCGACCTCCACAAGAAGTTGCAGCAACTCGCGATCCGGAATCGCCAGGCGCGGATGCTTTGCAAATGGCACAAGCGTTCCATCGTAGTCGAGTAGTAACATTCGTTTCGATGCCGCACCAAACTTCACCAAAATTTCATTCATTACTTTCGGCGTAACAAAGCGCGTTTCTTGCGCACGCTGGATCTCCTTTATCTCATGCAATTGTTTTAAAAAATCCTCAACCCAATGAACAACATTATAACTTTTCAGCCGATGATGCATCTGTGAGATCTTGTGCGCCTGCAATTCATCAGGCATGATTAACGCATCATGAATTGCATTGGCGACCTCGAACCGATCAACAGGGTTCACAAGTATCGCCTCACCAAGTTCGTTCGCAGCGCCGGCGAGTTCGCTAAGAATAAGCATACCACTTTCACGCTGACTTGCTACAAATTCCTTTGCAACCAGGTTCATCCCGTCCCGTAAAGGTGTAATCAATCCGACATCCGAAATCTGATACATCGCGCAAAGCTCGTTGAAGCTCACGTGATTATACCGATAAATCACAGGCTGCCACTGCAAGGATGAATATTTACCGTTGATCCTGCCGATCTGCTCTTCAATCATTTTCTTTCTTTCGTTGTACTTCGATATAATTTCTCTTGATGGCACAACGACAAGAATGAAAACAACATGTTCACGCCAGTCAGGATTGGAATCGAGAAATTGTTCAAAGCCAGATAGCCGGTGGGTGATGCCTTTCGTATAGTCTAATCGGTCGACGGAGAAAATAATTTTCTTATCGCCAAAATTCTCGGTGATCGAGGTTTTGATCGCGGCAACTTCATTCGAATCATTCGCATTTTGAAAGCGCTCGAAATCGATTCCAAGCGGAAACAGATCCGCTTTCACAATTCTGTTGTTAAGCGTGATGGTCCGGAACTGATGATCGTGGCCGCTCACCATTTGAACTGATTTCAAAAAATGCTGTACATACTCGTGGGTGTGAAATCCAACAAGATCAGCGCCAAGTAAGCCTGCGATGATCTTCTCTTTCCATGGACGATGAAGCATCCGAAATACTTCGAAGGACGGAAACGGAATGTGAAGGAAGAACCCAATCGTTACATCCGGTATTGCTTCACGAATCATTCCCGGCACTAACATCAGCTGGTAGTCATGCACCCAGAGAACATCCCCTGGTTTCAAAAATGAAATGAGTCTGTCGGCAAAAATTCGGTTAACTTTTTCGTATGCTTCGAAAGTAGTTTCGTCAAATTCCACGTACGACGGAAAGTAGTGGAACAAAGGCCAGAGTGTGGCATTACAAAATCCATTGTAATATTGGCCGTAAGTCCTCTTTTCGATGAAGATCGGATCCACACTAAAACTTATGTTCGCGGAACCGCTACGCTGAAATTTACGCCACCGCGTCTCCGGAAATTCCGCCGACCCAATCCACCAACGTTCGGTTTGGTTATCCTGGCCGCGTTCAAAGAAACTTTTTAATGCGCTGACAAGTCCGCCGTCACTTTCTTTCAAAAAAACATTTCCATCCTTTTCCAATAATTGGAATGGGAGTCGATTGGAAACCACGATCAATCGTTTCGTATTACCGTCGCTGTTCATAATAAAATTCGCTCTGTGACAGATTCACCGCCAAAGAATTTCATGACTAAAAAATCATTCCGATTATGGGAATTTAGCGGCTTCCAGCACGTAATGTCGGTTCACGTAAAATATATACTTTTGCGACATGCCTAAAAACAGACCTAACTTAAAGGACGGACAACTCCTTCGTAAGGGGCATTTATATTTCATGCCTCATCTCTCTCTCGATTGTGTAATCTTCGGCTTTCACGACAATCAATTAAAAGTTCTGCTGCTGCAATGGAAAGATACTTTGCGATGGAGCTTGCCAGGAGGATTCATCTATAAAGATGAACATATCGACGATGCTGCCAATAGGATTCTACTTTCACGCACCGGATTGCACGACATTTTCCTTCGACAGTTTCATGCGTTCGGTGAAGCAGGCCGTGTAGAGGGACAACACGGATTAAAAGAAATATCCACAAGTAAAAAGACGTGGCTGCATGAGCGGTTTGTAACAATCGGCTATTGGGCGATCGTAGAATTTCATAATGTGATGCCGGCACCAGATGAATTTTCAGAGCAATGCAAGTGGTGGGATATTCACCGGATACCGAAGCTTATTCTCGATCATAACATGATTCTTGAACGTGCCCTTGCATCGTTGCGTCGGAATCTAAATGACTACCCAATCGGGAAAAATCTGTTGCCTAAAACATTTACGATGCCTGAGCTGCAACGCTTGTACGAAACTGTGCTGGACAAGAAACTCGATCGACGAAATTTCCAAAAGAAAATTCTTTCGCTTGATATTCTTCAACGAATGAAACAACGTAAAACCGGTGTCGCCCACAAAGCACCCTTCCTTTACAAATTCGATGAAAAGAAATATCAACGCGCGCTTAAACAGGGAATCAAATTCGGAATCTAGCTAAATGTCCAAAGTTTAAGGTTTAACGTTGAAAGTTAAGCCCATACTTGACGCTAGACCTGTGCAAATCATTTTACTGTTTACGGCTTCCGTTAATATTGAGAACGCGATCCGGACCGAACGTGATCTTGCCGTGTAATGTGTGTTCGCTGACAACGTAGTGCACGATTACTGTCCTCTGGTTGCCGCCTGAAGAAACGTTATAGCTGAAGCTAACCTCATTGTCGTTAACGGTAATGTTTTCCAGTGGAGTGTCTTGCGGCATCCGCGCTGTTTTGATTGTACCCGTATATCCTGTTTCGGTCTTGCTAAGCATAATCATGCCCTCGCCATGCTGAGGGCTTTCGATTGCAAATTTCCATGACCCTGTTACATCATACTGAACAGTGTCCGTAGCGCTTGAGTCACGCAGTGCCTGTTGCGGATCTTGAACCGCTGCTTGTGTACGACGCTTATTACCTCCGAAAGACGGCATTCCGCCTCCGCGCTGCTGACTTTCATTTCCACCCATCATGTTGTCACCTCCGCCATCTTTCAAATCATCGTTGTTGATAGAGCGGCGTCTCCTCGGCGGGCTGTCGACTTTCATCTTCCCAATGCGATAGCTGACATTCAGGCGAATGCTCGAGTTGAACATCTCGTTCACTGACATCTGCGAAAGATGTGGTGTTTCAAGTCGTGATTTCATCTTAATTGATGACTGAAGAAAATTTTCAAAACCAAGTCCGATGCTACCACGTTTTTCATTGAACTCTTTCTTCACCGCCAGGCTGTACATATAAAATCCATCCTGCGATCCCTGTAGCTGAACTTGTCTGCCCCGATAAAAGCTGAAGAACTGAAGGCCCCATCCTTTATTGAGATTGTAATTGCCGAATACCCTCCCGCTCGCAACCCAGCCTTCGTTCGCCGCATGCAGCAATGGATCGTTGCTGTTGTTGTCGAGCGAAGCGTAGTAAACATCAGTACCTCCATTCAACGAAAGTTTTCCGATGTTGACGTTGGCGAAGATGCTTGCTCCATAAGCGTTTTCCCGGCCTATGTTTGCATAAGTAGTGCGCGTTACTTCGCGATCTTCATACGTGATGATATCGCGTACACTCTGAATAGCATCGCTGGTTGTTCTTACAAAGGTGGAAATGTTGAGCATCGTACCTTTTATAAGCGTGCTGTATGAAAGCTCGTAGTTGTTTGTATACTCAGGACTTAGCAATGGATTGCCCTGTGTGATATTCAGATCATTTTGCGGCTGAATGTTCGGATTCAAAAACCGAATCGACGGGCGCTGAATTCTTTTGTTGTAAGAAGCTTTCAGTGTGTTTCCATTGCTCAGTTTTTTTGAAACGTTTACACTCGGAACCAACAAGCCATAAGATGGAATTTTGAATTCATCTTCCGATTGTGTTTTTGTATAAGCGGAGATGGTTGTGTATTCATAACGCGAGCCTGCTTTTAAGCTGTATCCATTCTTTGTCGAATAGGTGTACGAAAGATATCCAGCCATTACATTTTGATCGTAATCCAAATTGTTTGTAAGATCTGACGCAACTACAGGTTCATAAGCTCCATCAACGCTTGTAAACAACTGGAAATCGCTTTCAACTTTTCGCATGATATTCTTTGCACCGAACTCGAGCATCTGATTATCCTGAATCGGCGTTACATAGTCTGCCTGAACAGTAACTTCCTGATTATAGCTGTCATTTACGTTCAACAGATTTGCCGGCAGCGGATCCGGCGACATCACCGACTTATAAATACTTTCGAACTCCGAATTGCCATTATTTCTGCTGAACAATCCCTGAAGACTGAATTCGCGCTGCGGTTTATCGTAATAGTGAGTATATGTTAAGTTCGCGTCGACATTATTAGAGCGGTCATCCGACACAACGTCTGCAATGCTTTCGTTCACAAGATCGCCATCAAAAAAATTTTGTGAAGTGAGACCATCCTGCCAGCGGCTGAAATTTCGAACACCAAATCTGACCGAAGCAGCTAGCGCATTCTTCTTATCAATATCGTAATCCCAACCAAAATTATAATGTCCGAACAATCCTTGATTCCTCGTATCCGCACTTTGCGTAATCGTTGCATCACCGATGGTTCGCTCGTTCGTAAAATTTCCCTGGACATTGTAGTTCGCTCGTCCCCATCCACCAAGTGAAAACCCCATCTTACCACGGCGGAAGTTTCCGTTCAACCCAAGATTCGATCCCCGAAGTCCAATGCCCGCATCAACATTGAGTGTCGCCCCTTCGAGCGTATTTTTCTTTGTTATGATGTTGATAATGCCGGCTGAACCCTCAGCGTCATATTTTGCGGATGGCGAAGTAATCACTTCAACACTTTTGATCTGATCGGCTGGTATCTGTTTCAGCGCATCGGCAACATTACCTGCCATGATCGACGACGGCTTGTTGTTGATGAGCACCATAATGTTTTGATTTCCGCGTAGTGACACGTTTCCGTCAAGATCGACAGACAACATTGGGGCCCGCTTCAATACATCAGTCGCGTCGCCGCCTTTGGCAGTCTGGTCGTTCTCGGCGTTATATACCGTCCGGTCTACACGCTCTTCGATCACTGCCTTTTGCCCTTCTATTGTAATTTCATCCAACACGTGTTGAGTTGGACTGATAACAATGTTACCCAGATTCACATCATTCTTTTCTTTAGCGTGTATGTTGATTGTATATGTTTCAAATCCGATAAATGAAATTGAAAGCTGATAATCACCGGGCATTACTTTGAGTGTAAATTTTCCATCTGCATCGCAGACTGTCCCATCAATAGGCGTTGTAGTTCCAGCCTTCATCAACGCAACATTGGCAAATTCGACCGGCTGTTGGGTAAGTGAATCGACGACTGTTCCGGAGATTTTGATATTTTCTTTATCCGTGGCCAGCACGGGCGAAAAAGAGATCAGTAAAGTAGTAACAAGAACGAAAGGAATAATAAACTTCATGTTGAGTATTGTGGCGTTTGCGATTGTAACGACAAACAAAGAATCTGGTTCCCGACTTTTTTGAACATTAGACTGATCCCGCAATCATTTCGACATTTTGCCTTATCGGGCAGCAGCCTCATTAAAGTGCGCGGTCGAAAATATTTTTTTAACTGTCGAATAAAGTGGATAATATCCGGTTGAAAGCAACGAGTTCATTAATTTTAGAACAAGGGGTTACCGCTTATCAGGAATGTCAACCAGCAAAAGCAACCGTGTGATCTTAATGCACCTCTCTTTTTGGGGAGTGTATCTGTCTTTTTTCATTTTTCAGGTGAGCACCTACCAGCGGCCGGAGATTGACTGGTCCCGAGTATTGACGATTGTCGTCGTTCAGTCTTCATTTGCCGCCTTTCTTGGATACTTGAACTACTTCTTTTTTTTACCACGCTTTCTTTCAGAAAAAAATGGCTGGAAACATTTGGCACAGTTCGCCCTAATTTTTGCGATCCTCATCACATTTCGCATTTACCTGGAGCGCTATCTGCTCGACGGCTTTACAGGCGAATTGAAATACCTGTACTCAACCCGCTTCATTGTACATGTAATCACAACCAATATTTTCATTGTAATCTTTCTGGCGATGCTGAGATTTGCCGTTGACTGGTTTGAATTTGAATCCAGAAAAAATTCAATCGAGAACGAAAGGCTGACCGCTGAACTGAATTTCCTGAAAGCACAGGTTAATCCGCATTTCCTTTTTAATACGCTCAACAACCTCTATTACCTTGCTTACAGCCAATCTCCAAATACGCCGGAAGTAATTGCGAAGCTTTCGCAGATGATGCGTTACATGATCTATGATTCAAATTATCCGCGCGTTCCGCTAACGAAGGAGATCGAATACATGGAGAATTACATTGACCTTGAACGTCTTCGCCTGAACAATGCCATCCCGATTAATTTTGACGTGCAGGGAGATGTATCAAACTACACTATTACACCGCTCATATTTATTACCTTTCTTGAAAACGCATTTAAGCATGGCGTAAGTAACAACAATCCGGAAGCGTGGGTGAAGCTGACGATTATTATGAACGGAAAGGAATGCACTTACACCGTTATGAACAGCAAAAGAAACTCCAGTAAACCCGAAGCTGAAGAAAAATCCGGCATCGGCTTACAGAACGTTAAACGACGACTCGAATTAAGTTATCCCCAAAAACATGAATTGATCGTGGATGATTCCTCTGATTATTATAAAGTAACTGTCAAATTGAAACTCGATTGAAGCTACGTTGTATCATAGTTGAAGACGAGCCACTGGCGCGCAACCTTATGACGGATTACGTTAGCAAGGTTCCGTACCTTGAGCTTGTGCAAGCCTGCGCCACACCGCTGGCGGCGCTCGAAGTACTTCGTAATGAACACGTCGATTTAATGTTTCTCGACATCCAGATGCCCGAGATCACCGGCATTTCATTGCTAAAAACCCTGCAGCAAAAACCATTGGTAATCCTGACCACCGCGTATTCACAGTATGCGATTGAAAGTTATGAGCTTGATGTTGTTGACTACCTGTTGAAGCCAATCACGTTTGATCGTTTTCTCAAAGCCGTTGAAAAAGCGGCGCAGCGTGCGCAGTCACAAACGCAAGCGCCTGAACCAGAGATCCCAGAAAAAACCCTATCGTATGTTTTTGTTAAAGACGGCACCAAGTTGGTAAGGGTCTTTTGGGGCGACATTTTATACATAGAAGGGCTAAAGGATTATGTGACAATCCACACGCCGAATCAGAAAGTCATTACACTTCAACGAATGAAGACGCTCGAATTGCAGTTGCCGGCCGATCGCTTTGTCAGAGTCCACCATTCATTTATCGTATCACTGAAAGCGATTGACGCGGTCCACAAAAATGAAGTCCAGATCGGCAACGTGATGATCCCAATCAGCGATAGTTATAAAAAGGCATTTCGGGAATTGATTGAGAAAAACCAGATGCAATAAAATTTTTTCAGCGCCGGCTTTAAACTTTTTTGGAGATAATAAAATCTCTTCTACATTTGCAGTCCCAATCGCTTAATGGCACGCCAAAAAGTGGATTCTAGGGCAAAAAGGGAGCTTAGCTCAGCTGGTTCAGAGCATCTGCCTTACAAGCAGAGGGTCGGGGGTTCGAATCCCTCAGCTCCCACTAAATCGAGACACCCTGCCGGTAGGCAGGGTTTTTCTTTTTTCAGACAGACGCGCAGCTTGCTGTAGCGGATGGCGAAAAAAGAAAACCAAGTGAGCGTAGCAAGCTTGGTGGCGAGGATCTTAAGCCACCCTAAAAAGGGATCACGTAAGCAACCCCTCAGCTCCCACTTCAATGAAAGTCATCGCAAAATTCTGTGATGACTTTTTATTTTAATAAGCATTATAGGATGAGAACCGAAGGGCCGGCGGGGTTCGAATTGGCGCGATTGCACGTGCACGTGCAATCACGAGTTCATGTGTGTACGAGTAATCCCTCAGCTCCCACTAAATCGAGACCCTCTCTGTTTGCGGGTCCAACCGAAGAATTCCCCAGTCTGGACTAAAGACTTTTTCATATTTACTATCATGTTTTCCAGACATAGTTTTTTTGGCTTGAACCAGCAGTACCCTTACCTTTCACAAAAGAAATCTCACATCATGCGACATCTGTCTTTCATACTTTTGGCTTTGCTCACCGCATGCGATGGTTGTAAGCTCGATGATCCGCAACCTGCACATAAAACCGAGCTTGAAAAACTTCCTCCTGCAACACAGGAGGGTAAAAATACATTTGGTTGTTTGGTGAATGGTAAGGCGTGGTATACGAAATCTACCGTTAGAGCAGATGTAGTTTATCAAAGCGGTATTTTAAGTATTGGAGGTTCAATTATTGAACCATCGGGCCAAAGTATTGGCATAGCGCTGACGGAATCGACTGAGAAAATTACTATTGGAAATTATTCCCTTCTATTCAATGGAAAATTCAACCCCATTGTACGGGTTTATATTTCGGATAGCTGTTATTATGGTATTGAAAATTACCAGGACGTTCTCTGGACTTCTTTCAATTTCCAATTTCAACCAGCTTAATTATATTATATCAGGCACATTTGAATTCTCAACCGTTACAACAAGCTGCGATACGCTCCATGTAACTGATGGGAGATTCGACATCAAATATATTCCTTAACATAATAATCAACCATGAAAACTAAGATTCTCTTGATGGCCTTCGTGGTCATCCCCCTGTGTACATCTTTTGCTCAGAACACAAATGTGTTCTTTGATCGCATGAATTCAAAACCTGGCTAAAGCCCATTAATCTTTAAGATGTCATATTTTCCAGACATAAGTTTTTTTGGCTTGAACCAGCAGTACCCTTACCTTTCACAAAAGAAATTTTCACGTCATGCGGCATCTGTCTCATATACTTTTGGCTTTTCTCACCGGATGCAATGGTTGTAAGCTCGATGATCCGCAACCTGCACCGAAAACAGAACTTGAAAAACTACCTCCTGCAACACAGGAGGGAAAAAATACTTTTGGGTGTTTGGTGAATGGTATGGCTTGGTATACTGTTTCGTCAACCCGCGCTTCTGCGTCTTACCAGCAGGGTATTCTAGACCTGTCCGCTTCGATAGTCACCCCATTAAACCAAAGTATTGGAATCGCATTGTGAGATGGGAACGAGCCACTGAAAACAGGGGGTTACGAATTGCTGTTTCGTTCACCAAATTTCGCTACCGTCCAGTTCATCTATGACAAGACTTGTTATTATGGCTTTGAAACTCACGACGATCTTATTTCTGGAGAAATTTCGATAACAACCTTTAACAATAACGATTATATCATTTCGGGGCTTTTTGAATTTGAAATTGTAACAGAGGGCTGTGATACTCTTAGAGTTACCAACGGAAGATTCGACATCAAATACATTCCCTAACATAACAACCCAACACATGAAAACTAAGATCCTCTTGATGGCCTTTGTGGTCATCCCACTATGTGCAGCTTTCTGCAGAACACAAATGTGTTCTTTGATCGCATGAATTCAAAACCTGGCTAAGGCCTCATTAATGTTTAAAATGTCATGTTTTCCAGACATAACTTTTTTTTGGCTGGAACCAGCAGTACCCTTACCTTTCACAAAAGAAATTTTCACGTCATGCGGCATCTGTCTTATATACTTTTGGCTTTTCTTACCGGATGCGATGGATGTAAACTCGATGATCCACAACCTGCACCAAAAACAGAGCTTGAAAAACTTCCGGCGGCCACGCAGGAGGGAAAGAATACGTTTGGGTGCTTGATCAATGGTAAGGCATGGTTCACAACATCTTCTACAAAGGCGGAAGCAGTTTATCAACTTGGGAGCTTA
The DNA here is from genome assembly GCA_035628595.1 of Chryseosolibacter sp. GTDB lineage: Bacteria > Bacteroidota > Bacteroidia > Cytophagales > Cyclobacteriaceae > Chryseosolibacter. Next base: position 19,078 of record DASPJN010000126.1, on the reverse strand, counting down.
GGCATAGGAGGTTCAATTATCCGGCCCACAAACCAAAGTATAGGAATTGCCATTAGGGATGGTAACGACCCCTTAGTTGAAGCTAGTTACTCCTTGCTCTACGCTCCTCCTTACTATGCAACTGTACAAGTTATTCTAAATGACGAGTGCTACTATGGATTTCATACATATCTCGATCTGTATAAGGGCACGATTACACTGACCAGATTTGACAAACAAAATTATATAGTTTCCGGACTCTTCGATTTTGAAATTGTAACTGAAGGCTGTGATACTCTTAAAATTACCAACGGAAGATTCGACATCAAATATATTCCTTAACATAATAATCAACCCATGAAAACTAAGATTCTCTTGATGGCCTTTGTGGTCGTCCCACTATGTGCCGCTTTCTCGCAGAACACAAATGTGTTCTTTGATCGCATGAATTCAAAACCTGGCTAAGGCCTCATTAATGTTTAAAATGTCATGTTTTCCAGACATAAGTTTTTTTGGCTGGAACCAGCAGTACCATTACCTTTCACAAAAGAAATTTTCATGTCATGCGGCATCTGTCTTATATACTTTTGGCTTTGCTCACCGGATGCGATGGTTGTAAGCTCGATGATCCGCAACCTGCACCGAAAACAGAACTTGAAAAACTACCTCCTGCAACACAAGAGGGAAAAAATACTTTTGGGTGTTTGGTGAATGGAAAGGCGTGGTATACTGTTTCATCAACCCGCGCTTCTGCAGTGTATCAATCGGGAATTCTTAGTATTTCTGGCACTGTAATTAAGCCTGCAGTCCAAGATATTGCGGTTAATCTTGAGGAAGATGGCGGATTGATTCAGGAGAACGTCGAATACCAACTTACGAGCATACCGTACAATCGAGCTTCAATTTTTTTTTCGTTGGATTGCCAATATGAAGCTGACGACACAATTTTTGGTACACTTATGCTCACGAAATTTGACAAAACCAATTACATAGTTTCGGGCATCTTTTCATTCGAGACATTTACTGCAAATTGTGACACATTGAAAGTCACGCATGGACGATTCGACATCAAATACATTCCTTAACATAACAACCCAACACATGAAAACTAAGATTCTCTTGATGGCCTTTGTGGTCATCCCACTATGTGCGGCTTTCTCGCAGAACACAAATGTCTTCTTTGATCGCATGAATGTAATATTCCAAAACGTAAACAGAACGCCGGTTACTACCGGATTGCTGAAGGATTATGGATTGGCCTTGACGGATATTTCCAAATACAATGGAACTCTTCTAACCAATAATGCCGTGAATCGCGCCGAGTGGCAATCAATTTATTCCTCATTATATTTCATGAAATTTAACACGAACGCCACACTCCTCTCGCCGGGTAGCGTTAATACCGCTATAACAAATAACAAGTCGGTGGTAAATGGCCACGAGGTAAATGATATTATTGCGTTACACTTCAACTACGAGCAATTCAAGTCTACAGCCTTACCAAATAATCTTGTTTACGTTTCGAACAACAAGATTTACGACGTTGCCGGTCGTAGCACATCACCTTACGAGGTGAAAACTGCTTTTGTTTTTACGCCCGTCAGCGGCTATCTCATTGGCAACAATCATGTATTCCGCTTTAGCCCACAGCTTTTTTTTAAAAACGTTGCGAAAACAATCAGTGCGGTTCAAATCGATTTCGGTGATAACGCAGGTTTTCGAACTGTTGTGATGGGTTCGAACATACACGTGACATACCCGAACAATGGTGATAAAACAATCGTTCTTAAGATCACATATACTGACGGATCCATCATGCAGGGAAAGAGCGTCATCAAGGTTCGGGAAGCTTCCGAAATCTGCACCGCCTGCCGCTATGTGAACCCGCAATTTGAAGCTTTTCCTAAGTCAGCCTTTCCAGTGGCGCAGGGTCAAATGGGTACTGGCAATGTATGGATATACTACGGTGGTAACGACAGAATATTGGATAAGCCGCTGATCCTGGCAGAGGGTTTTGATCCTTTAAATGATATTGGTCGAAACGCTCTATTTACCGAAGGCTTTCTTGATAGGGATATAAACATAGATTATCTCGGGCAAACGCTAAGACAGGCACTCGACGAACACAACTACGACCTTGTATTTGTAGACTATGGCCAGGGAGGCGATGCTATACAACGCAACGCCTACATGCTCGAAAATGTTATTCAGTGGGTGAACCAGGAAAAAGCGCGAAACGGCAGCACGGAAAAGAACATCGTGGCAGGTGTTAGTATGGGAGGGCTTGTGGCACGGTATGCATTAAGGGACATGGAGATACGGAATCAAAACAACACTTCGAGCCCTCAGCATGATACACGCCTTTATATCAGCTTTGATTCGCCTCATCTGGGTGCAAATGTGCCACTGGGCTTTCAGGCTGCAATACGCTACTTATCGGGCGTAACCGTACTTGGTGTAAGGCTTGTCGATCTCGCTCCTGAGATCGGTCAGGGATTGGAAGCTTTAAGCAGTCCTGCCGCCACGCAAATGTTGTATTACCAACTGCAGGGCACCGGAAATGTGTTGGCCGTAAACAATGCCCCACACAGCAATTTCTTGAATGAGATCACAGGTATGGGAATGCCGCAACGCTGGGGCATCCGTAATATTGCTGTTGCAAGTGGTTCAGAGTGTGGGATCGATCAGGGCTATGCACCCTACACCCAAATGTTGGTCGCGAATCAAGCGAAAGATTTGGACTATCTAACAACGTTGCTTATATCAATGTTTGAACCCGAAGCGGCTGGGATCTTCGGCGGTTTGGTTACAACCGATTCTGATATCCGCTTCAACATGGAGATCAGGGCGCTTCCGGACAGGGAGAGCAAGAGAATTTTTCACTTATTGCTTTCACACCGCAAAGAAATTTTGTGGGGAGCTGCTACAAGCACAGAGCAGTGGTTTAACTTTTCATTTAACTCAACAGCGGATCTTTTACCGCTCGATAATTCACCAGGCGGCACTTTTGACATCCGGGACTTTGGTGATATTCCTGATGACCTCGTTGGCGTCGGTCTGAGTCCTGTTGAAATGCGTTTCAACTTCATCCCAACTCCCTCTGCTTTAAATATGGGATCGGGAAATCAGGTGTTGGCCAACCAGGATCTTGCTCGTGCATATTCTCCTGCGCTTCCGCCGACGGGCGCTAAATCAATCCCGTTTCATAATTTTTTTAGCAATCCGCTTGCGAACCAGAATCATATCCAGTTTACAACCGAAAACGGAAGATGGCTTTTCCAGGAAATTGAAGGTACACCAGCTTATTATTCATGCTCCTATGCATGTGCCAACACCGAGGTGCAACCCGCTATCTCAGGCACAGGCACCTTGTGCTCATCCGCGCAATACACCGTAACCAACAATCCCGACAACCTTAACCTGGTCTGGTCAACTTCCAATTCAAGTCAGGTAAGTATAGGCAGCAGCGGTGTAGCCTCAATAGTGAAATATTATAAGGGCTACATCAATATTGAGGTGACCGTCAACGGATCTTGCAATGCATCTCCCAAGTACACAAAAAAGATCTGGGTAGGAACACCGGAATTGCCCGGTGCCATTTCAGGGCAAACGCAACTTACGCCAGGCATGAGCGCAAGCTATTACATTCAGGCACCGATTCGGGCGAACTCATATAAGTGGGTAATTCCTTCAGGCTGCTATGGGCATTATTGCTGGGAAAAAGTAGTTGAAAACCAAACAATGCTTACCGTTCGCGCGGGTGATCCCGGTTATGATGGAATTGAATACAAGGCCACAAACGTCTGTGGTACAAATACACGATCTATCATGGTGAATGTTCAAAACCCAGGCTCTGGCGGAGGAGGTGGCGGCGGTGGTGATTGTGGTCCTACGCTGATGGCGTCACCGAACCCCGCAAAAGGTCGTGACATTACTGTCTCAGTTATCTATCCTCCTGATCCGTGTGAGGAAACAATGTCGGCTGGAGATCTGGAAGAAACAGAAAATACTTTTGCCCTCATCGACGACCAGGGCAACGTGCAAGAGGGAAAAGTAAAAGGTCCACACATTCGCCTGGACCCTGATAAACTACAAAAGGGTTTGTACATCATACAGGTGAACCATCGTGGAATGCTGTTGCAAACACGGCTTGCCATCGATTAGCATCCGTTAAATAAGATGCCTGCGGCTACATACGCGGGCATCTTATTACAATTTGAGCATTGTTTCATGAATGACGTATTTGCCTGGCTAGTTCGCTTGAAGTTGTACCAACGCAAAATTCTTTCTGCTTCGCTGCGTTTAAAAAGTGGGATTGGTATTTTTGTACTACCATTTTTTCAACTTGAAGAAACTCAGGAAATTACTTTTTTACCTGCTCATCGCAGCCATTGTTATCACAGTGGCCGTTGTCGCATCTTTCTTCCTGTTTAAAGACAAAATCATCCGGCAATTTGTCGCGGAAGCCAATAAACACCTGGCTACCCCGGTCAGGATCGGCAAAATAGATATTTCCGCCCTCGCCGATTTCCCTAACCTGTCTTTGGTGCTGACCGATGTTTACATTGAAGACAGTCACGCAGGACTCTATCCACTCGGCACCGCAGGCCGAATTTCGTTTCAGCTAAACCCCATTCGTGTCTGGCAAAATGACTATAGTATCCGCGGCGTCAAGATCGAGAATGCAGAGGTTACGCTGAAGGTCAACGAAAAACGCGAGAACAACTTTACGATCGTAAAACAAGGCGGAGCCAGCAGTGCTGGCACATTAAGATTCGAGCTGCGTGATATCGCACTCAGCAACGTTTCTGTCCAGTATGTTGATCTTCCGGGCAGGCAAGATCATCTCTTTAGCAGTAAGCACCTTAACGCTTCGATCCGTTCGTCGGATGACATCTACGATATTACAACGATTGGACAACTGACAACCAGAAGAATTCAAATTGACCGCCACCAGTACTTCGCCGACAAGTCATTTAACATCGCGAGTGAGCTCAGGTACAATGATGAAAACAAAATAGTCACCATTCACCCTTCCGATTTGAAACTTGGCAAGGCCGCATTTACTGTTGCAGGAACGTATGCATGGAAAGAAAAAAATGTTATTGACCTGACAACGAACGGAAAAGACGCCGACATTCAGACATTGCTTTCATTACTCCCGGCATCTATTGCCTCCAATCTCGAAAAGTATCAAAGCGATGGCAAGGTTTATTTTCATTCCACGCTAAAGGGTGAGATCAGCAAATTCAAACAACCATTTTTGAGCGTCGAATTCGGATTTACCGATGCTACCCTTTTCCATCCGGGATATAACACGAAAATTGAACAGGCTGCAATGACGGGTTCGTTTGCCACTACGAATTTTAACGATCCCCGTCAATCATCATTAGTATTAAAAAACATTCACGGCACATTCAACAACGAGCGTTTCGAGGGCAATTTTATCATGAACAACTTCGCAAGCCCTGAAGTGATCTTAAACTTTAAGGGAAAAGTTGATGCCGCCTCGGTGCTCGGATTTTATCCGGTTGATGATATCAAAAATGTATCCGGCTCGCTCACTGCGGATATTTCATTCGAAGGAAAGATAGCATTACTGAAAGACAAAGCGACAGCGCAGCGTGTGGCAACGCTCGGCACAATCGATATGCACGATATCAATTTTGTCTATGGTAAAAATGAAGTCAGCGTCGAAGGTGTAAATGGAAGTCTGCAATTCAACAACAATGATCTGGCACTAAGTAATGTTTCGGCAATTGTCGGTAAATCAGACTTTTTGCTCAATGGCTTTTTTAAAAACGTGATCACATTTTTGCTTTTTGAAAACCAACCGATTGGGATTGAAACCGATTTGCTCGCATCACATATTGATCTTGAAGAGCTTTTTAACGTAGGCTTTGCAAGCGAAACGGAATCGGATGACCTGTTTAGTTTTTCTCTTTCACCAAATATTTACCTCAATTTCAACTGTGACATCAAGTCTGTTAGTTACAAGAAATTTAGCGCGCGTCAATTAATCGGTGACTTGCTTGTCAAGAACCAGGTCGCTGTTTCGCGAAAGCTTGAGTTCAACTCCATGGGAGGAGCAATCAATTTAAGTGGGATCCTGGATGCAAAGAATGCAACAGCAATTGATGTGGTAAGCACCGTACATCTCGACAAAGTTAATATCGACAGTGCATTTTATGTCTTTGAAAATTTTCAACAACAATTCATCGAACATCGTCATTTAAAGGGAAAAGCAAACGCTGAAGTAAACCTGGAAATGACGTTGAACGAGCATCTTCGGTTGTTTCCCGAAACGCTTATCGCGGATATTGGCTTGCTCATTACCGATGGCGAGCTCAACAATTTTGAGCCGTTGAAAAAACTCAATCGGTATGTTGATGATGAAACCCTGAACCGGTTACGTTTCGCCAACATCAGAAACGATATTCACATTGAGAACAAAACCGTTTATATCCCTGAAATGGACATACGCAGTAATGCGACAGAGCTTCGTCTCAGCGGAACACATACGTTTGATCAACAAATCGATTATAGAATTGTGACGCCTTTTCGTCGTAAACAAATTGTTGATGTAAACGCCGAGGGGGCAACTGAAAGTATGGACGGCCAAACCAAGTTGTTCCTGAAAATCACCGGAACAACCGACAACTTTGATGTGGCTTACGACACACGTGCTGTCAAAAACAAAATCGTTAATGACTTCAAAAAAGAAGTTCAGGAATTGAAAGACGCGTTTCGATCAAAAGGAAAGCGAAAAGAAAAAGAAGTCGAAGTTTCAAAAGACGAGTATTTTGATTTTTAGAACAAGACGAAATCACCTCGTTACAGGCGTATCCTTAAGCCAGCGCATTTCTGATAAAGTCATTCAATGGCTTGATCTGCCGGCAGTGTTCTCCGACAGTTTTCGCAAACTTTTTATCAAGCACTTCTTTGTCTGAAAGTTCCTTGCTGACGATGATGCTTTTCAGCTTTAACACTTCAATCATCGGATGATCTTTCGGATATCCTTTTGGCGCTGTTTTAAGCTTGTCGAACACATCGAACGCTTTATAAAGTGATTTGAACTTCTTTGATCCAACAATCTTATTGAAGCCTTCGGCGTTGTAGTCTATTTCCTGCCTTATCTTCGCGAGGTTCCCGGCATTTGGCATGTAGATGCCTCCAGCCACAAAACTTTTTCCTGGCTCAATGTGCAGATAGTAACCAGGCTCTTCCACCAGTTTTCCGTTCGGCGAAAAACCGGCACCCATATTTGTTTTATAAGGGCGCTTGTCTTTACTGAAACGCACATCGCGGTAAATACGGAAGATCAGTTTCTTTGCTTCAAGATTGCCAAGTGAATCATCGAACTTGACGACCTCTTTCAAAACATCTCCAATGAGATTTTCATAAGTTTCCTTCGCCTGAAGATAGCGATGCTTATTTTTTTCAAACCATTCGCGATCATTGTGCTTACTCAGATCTTTTAGAAATTTCAATACCAACTCCATTGCCGTGGTGGGATTTTAAATTTTAATCTACAAATATTCGACAACTGTTTCTAAACCAATTCCGCGTGACGCTTTGACCAGAATTAAAGCATTGTTGATTGGGAACTGTTTCAACTCATCAACCAACTCCGTTTTATGCGCAAAATATTTTGCTTCGGGAATTTCATGGAGAGCAGCCTTAAATAGCGAGCCGCACAGATACACATCCGTGAACCCGCGTTCTCTGATAAGTTTGCCAATCGATTCATGTTCCTTCTTCGCCTCCTCCTCCAGTTCGAACATATCACCGAGTATCAGGACTTTTTTATCTGCCTTCATCGCAGCGATATTTTCGATCGCAGCCACCATTGAGCTCGGATTCGCATTGTACGCATCAAGAATGATCGTGTTGCTGTCTTTCTTCACGACCTGAGATCGCATGTTACCCGGTAAGTATTCGGCTACAGCCTTGTGTGCCTTCGAAGCATCAACGCCAAAATACTTCCCAACACACAACGCCGCCGCAATATTTTCAAAATTATATCCGCCGATAAGGTTTGTCGCGATACGATCTCCGTTCTCAGCGATGACTGTTACATTCGGGTCCGCGCTTTCAAGTGTTGCATGGTAATAATCTCCTTTCGATGGATAAAAGATTGGACTTTCAAATCGCTTTGACATGTTAGCCAGGATCTCATTTTGCGAATTGATGAAGACAACACATTTATTATTGATCAGATGCTGATACAATTCCGATTTTCCACGAATGATGTTTTCAAAACCACCGAAAGTGCCGCTGTGTGCCTTGCCAATATTCGTAATAAGTCCGTGTGTTGGATTGGCAATCTTTGAAAGCAATGCAATCTCGCCCAGGTGGTTCGCACCCATCTCAATCACGGCCACCTCTACATCATCAGTGATCGAAAGCAATGTTAACGGTACGCCGATGTGATTGTTCAGATTACCCTTCGTGGCGTACGTTTTAAATTTTGTGTTGAGCACCGCGTTCAGTAATTCCTTGCTCGTGGTTTTGCCGTTTGAGCCTGTCAATCCGATTACTGGTATTGTAAGTTGACTTCGGTGAAATTGTGCAAGCGCCTGAAGTGTTTCCAACACGTTCGGCACAAGAATGAAACGGTTACCGTCTTTAAATCGCTCTTCATCGATTACAGCATAACTCGCACCTTTCGATAATGCGTCCGCTGCAAATTCATTCGCGTTGAATTTGTCACCCTTTAGCGCAAAGAAGATCGATCCCGGGGTAATATGCCGCGTATCAGTAGAGATCTTCCGGCTTTCCAGAAAAAGTTTGTATAACGCTTCGATCTGCATCTAGTCCTTGTTATGATAATTTATTTTAATTTCTTGGCGAAGCAATATAACAGCCGTTACTTGCCTGCGTTATTAGTGATGCGAAATTAATTCAATGTATCGATACTTACTCATTTGTATTTTATGCTATGGCTTGCCAGCAAATGCCCAGTTTACTTACGTTGACGAACAATCAATACCGGTAAGCAATCAGGCAGGTGAAATTCTCCCACTGGCATGGAGCGGCGGATTGAATGCAAGCCAGTTTAATACGATCGATCTGAATTTTGATGGCCATGAAGACCTGGTGATCTTCGACCGCATGACAAATAAGGTAATTACATTCCTGAACGATAACGGCCGTCATATTTATGCGCCTGATTACGAAAGTCTATTTCCCCCGGAGGCCGAACGGTTTTTATTATTGAAAGACTTCAACTGCGACGGTAGGAAGGACATCTTTACCGGCGATCCGCTCGGTATCAAGGTCTACTCCAATACGAGTGAGGAATCCATTACGTGGGAGCAATTCATGTTTACAACGCAGACCGGCGGAAAACGACCGGTGATTCTCACGAAAGGATTCAACCTGACAAATCTTCAAATCCAACCCGATGATCTTCCTGCAATTGTTGATGCCGATGGCGACGGCGACCTGGACATCTTCAATATGCGTTACCCGTCAGGCGCAACAATCGAATATCATCAGAATTTAAGCATGGAAAAATACGGTTCCTGCGACTCGCTTGAATTCGAACGTATCACACAAACGTGGGGCGGCGTTACCGAATGTGAGTGCGGCGTGTTCGCTTTCAACAACGAAGACTGTGATGCTGGCGGAAGAACCAAACACCAGGGTGGGAAAGCACTGCTTGCGATTCATGCGAACGACGATGACATAATAGACCTATTGGTTTCTGAGGCGGATTGTGATCAGGTGTTCCTCCTGCAAAACACAGGTTCATTAAATGATCCCATTATTACTGATGCGACAACCTTTCCTGAAACAAATGCCATTAGCTTAACAACATTTCCGGCTGTTTACTATGAAGACGTGAACTTTGATGGTAAGAAAGATCTCATCAGCGCACCGAATCTTTATAGCAAAGAGCATCTGACGATCAATTTGAAATCGAGTTCATGGCTGTATCAAAATATCGGATCAAACGAACACCCGGAGCTTGAATTCGTAACTGAAAACTTTTTGCAATCAGATATGATAGATGTTGGAGACAATGCGGTTCCCGCCTTTGCTGATGCAAATGGTGACGGCGATTACGATTTATTTATCAGTAACAACAGTGAGATCGATACAAAGTCGCGTATTTATTTTTACGAAAACATAGGAACGCTGGACGAACCGGCCTTCAAACTAATTGACGACAACTTTTTAAGTTTTTCAGATAAGAGCTTTTATAATTTGAAGATACACTTCCATGACCTGAATCGCGATGGCAGAAAAGATTTGATTTTCACAGCCACAAATGCAGATGACGGATCAACAAAGCTTTACATTATTCCGAATACAAATGCGGCGGGACTAACGCTTAATGGCTCCCCCGAAATAATACCCTTTAATTTTACATCGGGGGAAAATCTTTCTTTTGTTGACGTTAATCAGGACGGAGCGATTGATCTGCTGGTTGGACGCAGTAGCGGCGCAGTTGAATACTGGCGTAGCACATCAACCTCCGGGTTACCTGCATTTTCTCTTGCAGACAACGCCTATATTCCGGCTGATCCAAATTCGCTTACGCAATCCATTGCTACGACTTCTGGCGATTTTAATGCGGATAATAAAACCGACCTTGTACTTGGTGACCAGCGCGGCATCCTTAAAATCATTTCGGATTTCCGGACGAAGGAGAATCGCACTACGGTGATCACTGAGATCATTTACAACGAACGTCTCGAGAAATATACAGCACGAAACCTTGGCGGACGACTCTGGCCAACTGTTGTAAACTTGTTTGCAACCGATAAACCGGCAATTGTTATCGGAAATATTTTAGGAGGGCTTCGCGTTCTGCGAAATGACAATGGCAATTCGTTGCCCCACACTTTACGCATAACAGTCACGCCTAATCCGATTCGTTCGGGTGAGCGCATCAAAATCCAATCTGATCGCGATGTAAAGTTGGAGATTGTGAACGCGCTTGGTCAACAGGTATCATTACCTGATACAATGCTAAGCGGCAGCATCGAGCATTTTGTTAACGTCAACCTGCCAGCGGGTCTGTACTTCCTGAAATTCGTATCGCACTCGTCGACTTCAACACAGCGGCTCATTATATACTGAGCATTCCTTTTCCGGGTAAGCGCGTCGGTTATCTTTGCATCTCAAAAATTTCATCATGAAGAAGGTGGCCTTTTTATTTGATATGGACGGCGTGATCATAGATAGCAATCCGTTTCACAAAATCGCGCTAAAGCAATTCTGTAAAAAATATGGTCATGATCTATCGGAGGAACAACTACGCGAGCGCATCTACGGACGTACCAACAAAGACTGGATTACAAATATATTTGGCGAGCAGGCGCCCGATCAGTTAAAAAAATATGCGGACGAGAAAGAGCAGCTTTTCCGTGATCTGTATGAGAAGGATATAAAGCCGGTCGATGGACTCGAAAAATTCCTGAAAAAGCTTGACGAATATGGTATTGATCGGGCAATCGCGACGTCTGCACCAATCGAAAACGTAGATTTTACATTGGCCAAGACAGGGCTGCGATCATACTTCGATACCATCCTGGACGAATCATTCGTTTCGAAGGGGAAACCAGATCCCGAAATCTATCGAAAGACAGCAGCGGCGCTGGGTTACAAAACTGAAGATTGTATTGTGATCGAAGATTCATTATCGGGCGTGAAGTCGGGTAAAGCGGCTGGGTGTAGGGTTTTGGGTATCAGCACAACCCATTCCGAGGAAGAGCTTTCTGACACCGATAAGGTTGTCGGAGACTTCACCGGCCTGGATCCAAGGAGCCTGATCGCGGAATTATTTGCAGCAAAACAACGTATCTGATATGTCTGAAAGGATTTCACCAAAAATTCCAGCTCAGTTTGGATATATGGACGGGTTTTTCCGATATTTGCAATCCCTTTCAAAAAGGGCTTAAATTGAGCTGATATGGCTAGAGTTTGTCAAATAACTGGAAAAAGACCTCAGGTGGGGAACAATGTTTCTCACGCGAACAACAAGACGAAAAGAAGATTTTACCCAAATCTTCAGAAAAAGCGTTTTTACATTCCTGAGGAAGACCGCTGGATCACGTTGAAAGTATCTGCGAAAGCGATCAAAACCATTAACAAGAATGGTATTTCTGCTGTTTTAAAAGATGCCAGAGCTAAAGGTAGCCTGGCCCTGTAATAAAAAATATTAATGAGTCATGGCAAAGAAAGGCAATAGGATTCAGGTGATTATGGAATGTACTGAGCACAAAAACTCAGGGCAGCCCGGCATGAGCCGTTACATCACAACAAAGAATCGTAAAAACACAACTGAAAGATTGGAACTGAAAAAGTACAATCCGGTTCTTAAGAAAGTTACTGTACACAAAGAAATTAAATAATCATGGCAAAGAAAGTTGTCGCGTCCCTCAAGAAAACGGATGGTAAGAGCTATGCAAAAGTGATCAAGGCCGTTAGGTCTGAGAAAACTGGTGCTTACACTTTTAAAGAAGAAATCGTTTCTGCTGACCTGGTAAAAGAAACATTAGCGAAAAAATAGGCTTCTGTTCTTTTTAACGAATTTAAAAGTCCCCTCGAAGGGACTTTTTTTGTACCCTTACTGGCCCTAATTTTTTAGCTTTATCCTGCCGGCATAACTACTTCAACTTATGGCATTATTCGGATTATTTTCTAAAGAGAAAAAGGAATCGTTGGATAAAGGTCTGGAAAAGACCAAAGACAACTTCTTTTCGAAAATCGGTAAGGCGATCGCCGGCAAAACTACTGTTGATGACGATGTGCTGGATAATCTTGAGGAAATTCTTGTTACCTCCGACGTCGGCGTTGACACGACTTTGAAAATCATCGAAAGAATTCAGGCACGCGTTGCCCGCGATAAATACATGAGCACATCAGAGCTTGATCGCATACTACGCGAAGAAGTAGCTGAGCTATTAGCGGAAAACAATTCCTCTGACGTGGAAGATTTTGACGTGCCCGCTGGAAAGAAACCTTACGTGATCATGGTGGTTGGCGTGAACGGTGTTGGAAAAACTACGACCATCGGAAAACTTTCGGCACAGTATAAAAAGAAAGGCAAGAGTGTCATACTTGGTGCAGCGGACACGTTTCGCGCGGCCGCTGTCGAACAGCTAAAGTTATGGGGGCAGCGAGTCGGCGTTCCGGTAATCGCAAAAGGAATGAACACGGATCCCTCGGCGGTTGCATTTGATACTGTGAAAGAAGGTGTCAACCAGAATGCGGATATAATCATTATCGACACAGCTGGCCGTCTTCATACGAAAGTAAATTTAATGAACGAGCTATCGAAGATCAAACGGGTGATGGAGAAAGTTATTCCCGATGCGCCACATGAAGTGTTACTCGTGTTGGATGGCAGCACCGGTCAGAATGCGGTAATCCAGGCGCGCGAATTCACCAAGGCAACCGAAGTAACAGCGCTGGCGATCACAAAACTTGATGGTACAGCTAAAGGTGGCGTTGTGATCGGAATTTCAGATGAATTTAAGATACCGGTAAAATACATTGGGGTCGGTGAAAAGGTTGACGACCTTCAAATTTTCAACAAAATAGAGTTTGTAGATTCGTTATTTAAGAAACATTAGTTGCCTCAACGGCCAAGAATTGGCGTTGTCTTGCGGAAGGGCAGACGCATGAACACATAATAATTGAAACCCCATGTTGCCGGATCATTTGTTCTCCCATAACCTGGAATTTCATGCGACAACATTTCCTTCGACTCGTCCTGCTTTAGCCCAAACTTGTAGCGTGCGGTATACCCAAGCCAAAGCCAGCGCCAGATTTTTACTTTTAACCCGCCATTTAATTCCAACCACCGGGCGTTTAGCCCTTGATTGGAATAGTCCTGCGTAAAACTACCCCATATAGGATCTTCGGTTGTGATGGACATCGTTTCGTTATAAGAAGACCGTCCATAATGCAGTCCAAGGAAAAACACATTTCGATCTTTATCGCGCGTCAGGAAATTCGCATCGATACCAGCACGCCAATAGTTGCCATCGTTCCTGTAATCCGACCCCTCGGCGCTAAATTGGCTCGATGTATATCCGTAATCTGCTACTAACAAATACCGGTTGAAATCGATGTCGACAGTTGCTTCCCACCCTGAAAAATTGTCAGCTAATTGGTTCCGTATTGGGCCGACCACATCGATACCGGCGCGTACGCCAGTCGGCAAAAACTTCCCTTTTCTGGTTTTGGTCGTATCGGCAATGTTCGCAGCCGGCTGGGCCAGGGAGTTTATCGTTACCAACAGCATGGCGAACAGACCAATTTTATTCATTCACGTAAATTTCAATATTTTTTGCCTTGGTGTCTTTGCCGGGAACGGCACTTACAATTCTCACGGAATCAAACGTGTGGGTGATAAGTTTGAGGTCTGACAAAAAATAACGCTCACCGCATTCCTCGGAAATGAACTGCGCCTGGACTCGATATGCGAGTACCAGCGAATCGATCAGTTCTTGATTTCTGAACTTCACCGTGGTCTGGTTATTAAAATAGTCGAGGGAAAGAACAAAAGAAGTAACACTTGCCCGGCCACTCACAATGCTATCTGTTCCCACCATTGAAATTTCATCCCAAAGAACGGCTTGGTTACTACCATCTATCAAATTCCTGAATGTTATGCCCGCCACATTATTATTGATGCGAACGCATTCTGGCTCTTCCAGGCATGAAATTGCAAGAAGAGAACTAAACAATCCCAAAACTAATCTGCTAAGAAATCGCATTTACGGGCGTAAAGATAAGTGAACTCTGCATAACAGGAACAATCGACAACGTTTTACTTATATACTTCGGCCCATCTAAAGGATTAACGTATTTTTGAAAGGGAATTAAATTTGAATGAACAGCGTTCAGAAATTCGCATCGTTCCATTAGCCACATGAAAACAAAAGGTAATAAAAACACAAAAGTAAACATCGTAACACTCGGTTGCTCAAAAAACGTTGTCGACTCGGAAGTACTGCTCACCCAGTTAAAAGGGAATGGTATCAACGCCGTTCACGAATCGACTGATGACGATGCGAGCGTTGTGGTCATCAATACCTGTGGTTTTATCGACAATGCGAAGCAGGAGTCTATCGACACAATTCTCCGTTACGTGGACGCTAAAGAAGAAGGCATCGTGGACAAAGTCTATGTTACCGGATGCTTATCGCAGCGATACAAAGACGACCTGGAGAAGGAGATTCCTGAAGTAGACGCATGGTTTGGAACACGTGATCTTTCACGTTTGCTGAAGGTCTTCAAAGCCGATTATAAGCATGAGCTTGTCGGCGAGCGCATTCTGACAAATCCGAGTCATTATGCCTACCTGAAAATATCGGAGGGCTGCGACCGGCCGTGTTCTTTCTGCGCGATTCCATTGATGCGTGGCAAGCACATTTCGAGACCGATTGAAGAGCTCGTAAAAGAAGCGAAAAACCTTGCCAAGAACGGCACAAAAGAATTACTTATCATCGCACAGGACTCGACCTACTATGGGCTCGATCTGTATAAGAAACGAAATCTTTCCGAGTTGTTGAAAAATTTATCTGATGTTGAAGGCATCGACTGGATTCGCTTACACTACGCGTTTCCTGCAGGATTCCCGACCGACGTACTCGATGTAATGTCAGAACGTCCAAACATCTGCAAATACCTGGATATCCCATTGCAACATGGATCCACGAATATGTTGCAAATGATGCGTCGTGGTATCACCCGAGAGAAAACAGAACAACTTCTTGATACCATCCGTGAGAAAGTTCCTGGCATTGCTATTCGAACTACGCTCATAGCCGGGCATCCGGGCGAAACTGAAAAGGAATTCGATGAAATGGTGAAATTCGTCGAACGCTCCAGATTCGACAGACTTGGCGTGTTCACATATTCGCACGAAGAAAATACTCATTCTCATTCTTTCAAGGACGACGTACCTGCAGAAGTTAAGCAGGAACGATTGGAAACAATCATGGAAGTGCAGCAGGGAATTTCCCTGGCGCTAAATCAGCAACGTGTAGGACAAACATTGAAAGTGTTGATCGATCGCAAAGAGGGCGGACAATATATTGGCAGAACCGAATTCGATTCTCCTGAAGTCGACAATGAGGTGATGATTGACGTTACTGACAATTATGTGCGTATCGGCGATTTTGTAAACGCGAAGATTACCGCAGCAACTGAATTCGATCTGTCAGCTGATGTGAGCTAACGCAATTTGCCAAGGCGATATCCAATAATAATTTCAGCGTGTTTCTCTTTGATCTTCCCGGAGGCTGCATACCGCTGGATATAATCAGAGTATTCCGCGGGAACCTGCCAATGATCTTCAATTCCTGAGAAATACAAATCGGCTTTCGACACGCTGACTCTGTAGGAAAGGTGCATCTTCTTATACTTCATACCAAGCTCGAAGCGTGTGAACACAGACTGACGTACCGCATACGGTGTAACATTCTGATCGTCGCTGAAATGAATATGGGACGGCGGCGGTGCAAGCGCATCAGCACTGTAAAAGACTTCTGTATATTCCTCCCTCATCTGTGCCTTTTGCAAAAAATTGAAAACCGCGCCCCCTCCTGCAAATACCTTCCAATCTTCAATGAGAGTGAATGGCTGCCAGTTGAATCGCACTAGAAGGGGAGCCTGCCAGTATACCATGCTCAGATCGGTGATTGTTTGTCTGTAGCTATTGATGAACGAAAGTGAGAATGCGTTGGATGAGTAGAAACCATTTCGAAGATACGATACCCCCGATCCAATGGCAATACGAAGTTTCCGGTCTGAATCTTTTGAGGTAACCTCGTATTCAACGTCCGCGCCTGCCAGAAAATAGTTGCCCCCGTTAATGTATCCATAGGTGTCATTCATCCTCGTGGAATTCAGTCCAACGTATGGGCTGATGGCCAGTTGCGCGTGCACTGTGGTTATCGTTGAAAAAATAATGATTGCTGCTTTCATATTAATTTCCTAACATGACAAATGCGCCCCAGAAGAAAGGATGAGGATACTCTTTTCTTAACGATAGCTGCGCGTCGCGGAAAGCAGTACGACTTCCCTTCACAGCGAGGTCATTGTAGAGCGTGATCATTAATTGTGCTGTTGCAGCGTCATCTACTTTCCACAAGGACATAAGTAAATTGGAAGCGCCCGCGACAATAATGGCTCGCTGCAAACCGTAAACACCTTCTCCATTTTTCACTTCTCCTAATCCTGTTTCGCAGGCAGATAATACAACAAGTTCTGTTTGCGTCAAGTCCAGGTTAGTGGCTTCGTACGCAGTGAGAATACCATCGTCGCTTGTTTTTTCGACGGCCTTCACGCCCGCCATAATCACACCCGAGCGAATCATAGGATTAATGATGTTAAGCGTGTCTTCAACAAAAAATCCATGTGTTGCAATGTGCAGAACAGTAGGTGCTCGTACATTTTTTACATTACTCTCGGTTGCCGTGACACCTGAATAACTTGTCACTGCCCAGTGGTGGTTCTGCAGTGTGGTGCGAATCGAAGTGATTTCCATTTCAGTTCCGGGTAAGTCGGCGATGCTTTCCTTTTTCAACTCAAGCAACTCTCCGGCATTAAGATCACGCATGCCATCCAACCGATTACTGACTGGCTCACCGGTATCTGACGCCTGAAAATCTGGCCGCCCAAACAGCGATGCCGTTTTAATTGATGAACCTGCTAACTTTTTACGAAGCAGATCGGCCGTATTCGTCAGGTAGACGAGATCAACTTCATCAATAAAGTACTGATCGGTAACCGGATCCCTCAACGTGTTCAGGTTAATCTGGCTATAGACACCGTCGCCCGACAGGTAGATCCGAGTAATTCCAGCCAGCCGCGTTTTCAACGGCGTCCAATATTCGTTATACGACACGTCATCTCTCAATTGCGTTACGATCGCATTTCTGTAATAACTTAGCGACTTACCTTCGA
Source organism: Chryseosolibacter sp. (assembly GCA_035628595.1). GTDB lineage: Bacteria > Bacteroidota > Bacteroidia > Cytophagales > Cyclobacteriaceae > Chryseosolibacter. The sequence continues at coordinate 1,165 of DASPJN010000126.1, read as the reverse complement.
GGCGTCTGCCATTCGGCAACACAACATATTCAGGGAAACCAGAATCCTGCCTGACAATCAAGGCCACGTATTGCACCGAATCACTCATCCCGCCTCGGGTATTAAATGGATTTTGCCTATCCAATTTGTTTACGCGTATAATTTCTACAGCGGCTTCACCCGCCCATAATGCAGCCCGCACTTGTTGCCAGGTTTTCGACTGGTTGAAAGAGTTTGAATTTGATCGAAGATTTATTTGCTTTTCGAGATCATTGATCAGTATCTCTACATCCCTGATTTCACTTTCTCGTCCGCCGTCAAAATAAAGTGAGGTTAAGTTTGATTTGAGATATTCATACTTCTGGAACATGTGGATCATTGCCGTGTCGCCACTTGCCATTACTTCGTTCTTACCTCGGTTTGATACATTTAGCAAAAGCGCCTTCGTGTTGATAAGGTGGTCGTAAGCTTCCTCGAACAGGGCGGTGGGCTTACTCGCATGGATGTCGAGCAGGTAAGCGTTGAAGAAATTGAAATCAGTTTTAAGTGTCCTATAGAATTGTTCCTTCTCGTAATCGCTCATGCCGGAAAAATTAGTTTCGATGTGCTTTCTATACGACCTGACGAGTTCAATAAAATTCTGATTCGCATCAGCTGCATTCCCAAGCCGCCACTCAAGAATTGCCTTCGTGCGAAGAATTTTAAAAGTGGCCTCGGTCAGCTTGATGCCGGAGTTATATTCGTTTGCCTTGTTCAAATAATAACGGGCCTTTTTGAAATCATTGTTGAGCAAATGATAACGTGCTTTTAATTCCAGGATCAGGGCCGTCTGGAGGCGACGCCCGATACGGGAGCTGAACTTTGCGACACCGGCAGATGCGATGGATAATTTTTCCAAATACTCCGCCGCCTCCGGCCGCCTCTCCAAAGCAAGACATAGCTCAGTTAAGTCACCAAGGAAAATTCTGTTGAGATTATCGTAATCGTAGTGTGTTGTCGTCGCACGATTCATCAGACTGAGTGCCTGATTAAAAAGGGAGTATGTTTTTTCATACTCACCCTTCCGCAAGCTGAGCGAGCCAAGCCCGACAATCGGATGGATGCGATGGATACTACGCGCTGGAAACACCGTTTCCCGAATTTGCCTTGACTCATTAAAAAGTTCCTCGGCTCTTCGCAGATTACC
>DASPJN010000125.1:0-9439 GCA_035628595.1 Chryseosolibacter sp. | reverse complement strand
CCCCCATAATTAAAGCGATTTTAAAATGAAACTTTTTGACGTATATCAGCTTTTCGATATTAATCCTGTCAGGGCTGAGGGTTCGTGGATTTGGGATGATAAAGGTGAACGATACCTGGATCTTTACGGTGGCCATGCGGTGATCTCAATTGGCCACTCACATCCGCAGTATGTTCAATCCATCACTGAACAGCTGAAACAAATCGGTTTTTATTCCAATAGTGTTAGAAATGATCTGCAGGAGAAGTTGGCTGAAAAGCTTGGGAGAATCTCCGGGTATGTCGACTATCAGCTTTTTCTTTGCAACTCAGGCGCTGAAGCCAATGAAAATGCGCTGAAGCTTGCGTCGTTTGTTACTGGACGTAAAAAGGTGATCGCTTTTAAAAATGCTTTTCATGGTCGTACGTCGGGTGCGGTCGCGGCGACTGATAATCCGAAGATCGTTGCGCCGTTCAACGCCAATCACGAGATCGTTTTTGTTGATCTGAATGATGAGCAGGGGTTTTCTGAAAGTTTAACACCGGATGTTGCGGCAGTTATCGTAGAAGGAATTCAGGGTGTTGCTGGAATTCGTACTCCAGACGACGCTTTTATGCAGCTTATTCAAAAGGCCGCGCGCGAAAATAGATCATTGTTCATCGTTGATGAAGTGCAATCAGGGTATGGACGTACCGGAAAGTTTTTTGCGCATCAGCACGCCCGTGTTGAACCTGATCTGATCACTGTTGCAAAAGGCATGGGAAATGGTTTCCCCATTGGTGGTGTGCTGATCAGTCCAAAAATAAAACCCTGGGCCGGAATGCTTGGGACAACGTTCGGCGGAAATTATCTCGCCTGCGCGGCAGGACTCGCCGTTCTCGATGTAATTGAAAGCGAACAACTCATGGAAAATGCCGGAACAATTGGTAACTTATTACTAAATGAAATTGCAGGCATCAGCAGCGTTCACGACGTAAGAGGACGCGGTTTGATGATCGGATTCGATTTACCTGAGAGTTCTAAAACGCGCGAACATTTACTGTACAGACATCGGATCTTTACAGGTGAGGCAAAACCCAACACCATCCGGCTTTTACCTTCGTTGGGTTTGAAAAAGGAAGAAGCATCATTATTTATTTCTGCCCTTAAACAAGAGCTGTCATGAAAAAATTTATTTCTGTCCAGGACGCAGGTGACATTTATCCATTGGTAAATAAGGCATTGCAGTATAAAGCAGATCCGTTTCGCGATCGTTCATTGGGTACCAATAAACGTGTTGGGCTCATCTTTCTCAACCCGAGCATGCGCACGCGACTCAGTACGCAGATTGCTGCGGCTAATCTCGGCATGGAGTGTATTGTCTTTAACGTGGGGCAGGAGGGATGGACATTTGAATTCGAAGACGAGGCTATCATGAGCGGAACCACTGTTGAGCATGTAAAGGATGCGGCGCCGATACTTGGCCGGTACTTCGACATTCTTGGTATTCGTACGTTTCCGTCATTGCAGAATAAAGCCGATGATTATAGCGAGTTATATATACAGCAATTTATCAGGTATTCGGGCGTGCCGGTAGTGAGCCTCGAAAGCGCGACACTACATCCTTTACAAAGCCTGACGGATATTATCACGATACAGGAAGCGTTTAAGGAGAAGAGAAGGCCAAAGATCGTTCTTACGTGGGCTCCGCATGTAAAGGCATTGCCGCAATGTGTCGCGAATAGTTTTGCGCAATGGGTGAATGCCTGGGGCCATGCCGACTTTGTGATCGCGCATCCCGAAGACTATGAACTGGATCCTGTCTTCACCAAAGGCGCTTCGATCTCACACGATCAGGATTATGCGCTGAAGAGTGCTGATTTTGTTTACGTAAAAAACTGGAGCACCTACCACGATTACGGCCGAGTGTATTGTAACGATCCACGATGGATGCTGACGAGCCAGAAATTATTGCAAACGAATCATGCGAAAGTAATGCATTGTTTACCCGTTCGCCGGAATGTGGAGTTGAGTGATGAGGTGCTGGATGGATTCAGCAGTATTGTGACACAACAAGCTTCCAACAGGGTGTGGGCTGCGCAGGCGGTATTGAGTGAAATGATAACATCCCATTCATGAGCCAGTTATTTGTTGTCAAGATCGGAGGGAACGTGTTGGATAATCCTGTTTCGCTCATGCAGTTTCTGCGCGACTTCGCCCGCATCGATGCACCGAAAATTCTTGTTCATGGCGGAGGTAAAATTGCAACGAAGATCGGTCAGGGCCTTGGTATAGAATCTAAATATATTGATGGAAGAAGAATCACGGATCAGCAAACATTGGAATTGGTAACGATGGTGTACGGCGGACTCGTCAACAAGCAGATTGTGGCTCAGCTGCAAATGTTGGATTGTAACGCTTTCGGTATGACAGGTGCAGATGGCAACATGATCAAGGCTAAAAAGCGAGCTGTAAAAGAAATTGATTTTGGATTCGTTGGTGATATCAATGCTGAAAGCGTGAACGCAACTTTTCTAAATTCACTGCTCATGGAAAACACGGTTCCTGTTTTTGCACCGCTCACGCACGCGGCTGGCATCATGCTGAACACGAACGCAGACACAATTGCTTCTTCACTTGCGGTGGCTATGACAAAATATTTTAACGTGAGACTGATCTTCTGTTTTGAGAAAAAAGGTGTACTGCGGAATGTTGATGAAAGTGATTCTGTCATTCGCCATCTTTCAAACGATATGTATCAGGATCTATTAGAGGCCAACGCCTTTGCTGACGGTATTTTACCCAAGCTCGAAAATGCTTACGCGGCGATTTCGGCTGGCGTGCATGAAGTATTGATCGGGGATGCTGCTGACATTTTAAAAAACACGGGAAAAGAAACTGAGGGTACACTCATTACATCATAAATGAACAAAGAAAAGCAACTTGACGAGACAGCCATCCATTTGCTGCAACAGCTTATTGCCACACCCTCCTTTAGTAAAGATGAAGATCAAACGGCAATAATTATCGAAGGCTTTTTCAAGCAGCGTGATATCCTGACCGAACGTTTTGGTAACAACGTGATCGTGCGGAATCGTTATTTTGACAATGACAAACCAACAATTTTGCTGAATTCACATCACGATACAGTTCGTCCCAATGCCGGCTATACACGCGACCCGTTTTTAGCAGAGATTGAAGATGAAAAGCTTTACGGACTTGGCAGTAATGACGCGGGCGGCGCGCTGGTCTGCCTGATCGCAGCGTTTCTGCATTTTTACCCGGAGAAAGATCTTCAATACAATCTTGTTCTTGCTGCAACCGCTGAAGAAGAGATATCCGGCACAGGTGGTATCGAAAGTATCCTCGATAACCTGCCAGTGATTGACTTTGCGATCGTTGGAGAGCCAACGCAGTGCAATCTGGCTGTTGCCGAACGCGGATTAATGGTTCTTGACTGTGTAGCGAAGGGAAAAGCAGGGCATGCTGCGCGCGAAGAAGGTGTCAATGCCCTTTATAAAGCGATTGACGATATTCAATGGTTTAAAACATATTCGTTTCCCAAAGAATCCAGAACGCTAGGAAAAATCAAGATGAGCGTAACGATGATCAACGCAGGTAAACAGCATAACGTGGTACCCGAAGCGTGTGATTACACCGTTGACGTTCGTGTGAACGATCAGTATTCCCTTGAAGAAGTGCTGGACACTATTCGCCGGCATGTTAGCAGCGAAGTCAAGCCACGATCAATGCGCATGCGGCCATCAGGCATCGCGTTGGATCACCCGATCGTTACGGCAGCACTTGCTTCCGGCTTGACGACCTTTGGTTCTCCGACAACTTCCGATCAGGCTTTGATCCCCGTTCCTTCCGTGAAGATCGGTCCCGGTGATTCGGCGCGCTCCCATACGGCAGATGAATTTATTTATGTCGCCGAGATTGTGGAAGGCATCGGGACTTATATCAAATTATTAAATGCTGTTCTGCACTGACGTGCGTAGGCGAATGAATATTGAATTCAAAGGAATGAAACTCTGGCAAAAAGATAAAGTATCATTAAAAGAAGTTGAAGATTTCACCATTGGTCGCGACCCGGAAATGGATCTGTTCCTCGCCAGGTTTGATGTACTAGGTTCGCTCGCGCACATTATGATGCTCGAATCCATCGGCTTGCTTAGCAACGAAGAGCTTGACATTCTCACAACAGAACTCAAGGAAATCCACCGTTCGATCTTATCGGGAGATTTCGTTGTCGAAAAAGGCGTTGAAGACATTCATTCGCAGGTAGAGTTTCTGTTAACGAAAAAGCTCGGTGATATTGGAAAAAAGATTCACAGCGGACGTTCGCGCAATGACCAGGTACTCGTCGATGTTAAATTATTTCTGCGTGATGAGATCCGGATAGTTGTCTCGCACGTAAAAGAACTTTTTGATCTCCTTATTTCGCAAAGTGAAAAGTATAGATCGTTTCTGTTGCCAGGTTATACGCATTTGCAGCTCGCGATGCCTTCGTCATTCGGGCTTTGGTTCGGCGCTTACGCCGAAAGCCTGGTCGATGATCTTGTCACCGTGGCCGCGGCATACGATGTCGTCAATAAGAATCCGCTGGGCTCCGCAGCCGGATATGGATCATCATTTCCGCTCGACAGGAAAATGACGACAGCGCTTCTCGGGTTCGATGCGCTTAACTATAACGTTGTATATGCCCAAATGGGACGTGGAAAATCCGAGCGCATTGTTGCGTCAGCTTTCTCCAACATTGCGTCTACACTTGCGAAGTTATCAATGGACGCGTGTTTGTTTATGAACCAGAATTTTGGATTCATTTCTTTCCCGGACGAACTCACCACTGGTTCGAGTATCATGCCGCATAAAAAAAATCCGGATGTTTTCGAGCTTGTGCGCGGCAGGTGCAACCAGATCATGGCGCTGCCGAATGACATTGCCATGATGACAACTAATTTGCCCTCGGGATATCACCGCGAAATGCAGTTGTTAAAGGAACTGTTGTTTCCCGCCATCCAATCGTTGAAGCAAAGTCTCCGCATGGTACACCTGATGATCTCGAACGTCCAGGTTCGACCCGATATTCTCGCGGATGAAAAGTACAAGCATCTTTTTAGTGTCGAAGAAGTCAATCGCCTCGTGCTAAAAGGTGTCCCATTCCGCGATGCTTACAAGCAAGTTGGTAACGCACTTGAAAACGGATCATACCATCCATCGACATCCGTCCAACACACACATGAAGGAAGTATGGGAAATTTATGTCTCGATGAAATCCGAAACCTTATGAGCGATGTGCTTCGTCGCTTTCAATTCGAAAAAGCGGAAGCCGCTCTGAATAGGCTGATCGGAGATTAAATTATGCTGCGGTCGCTCTTCCTGCTTTTCACTGGCATGCAAATTTACTTTGGATAGGTTGTATTTCCCGGTCGGGAAAGGGTAGCATGTGTAACAAATAAGCGCAAGTGTATGAAAAAGAAAAGCGAACGAACCCGTCCAAATGATTATCCGGAGTTGCAGGTTGGTTACCCCGAGCGAAACGATGTACGAAACCCGAATGGCGAAATGGAACGGATTCATGTAAATCTTGAGAACCTCGAGTTGAAGAGGCTCACGGCGGAAGGAGTTACCCGCGAGTTGAGATCGCCGGGTAATGTGAATTCAATCTGAATCAGCGAAAGACTTATTGCCGCAAGAAATGGCTTGTCTCAAAACGACCGGCTCGCTTGCTGACTAAAGAAAAGTCTTAATGCACTAGATAATTTTTTCTGGCAATCCCCGCGTTTGCCTGCCTTCGTGTTACTACGGCAGGCAATCTCGTGGCCGGGCTATCCGCTGCAAGTCCTCGCCCAGCCGCACATGCCGTGCAGACTGCGGGCTTTCCGCTTCTATCCCTATTGCGGGCGTCAGCTGCCTGAATAAGTTTCGGATAAGTTCCTTGGGTGAGTTTGCAGAGGCGAAAATGCATGTGTGGCGCGCCGAAGGATCTCAACTGATGCGTTCGGTTCAATGCCCGAACCGCTTTTCCTTCGTGTTTGTTAGTCAAGGCGAACTTCCTCAAATGAGTACTTTTTCGAATTTGCCTACGTGATTTTCCGTTTTGCAAAAGTCGATCAGGCCTCTACAAAAGTCGATCAGGCTTCTACAAGAGTCGATCAGGCTTCTACAAGAGTCGGTCAGGCTTCTGCAAAAGTCGGTCAGGCTTCTACAAGAGTCGGTCAGGCTTCTACAAAAGCCGGTCAGGCTTCTACAAAAGCCGGTCAGGCTTCTGTCAAAGTCGGTCAGGCTTCTGTTAAAAGCGATCAGGCTCATGTCAAGAGCGATAGGGCTCATGTCAAAAGCGATCAGGCTTCTGTGAAAGTCGATCAGGCTCATGTCAAGAGCGATCAGGCCCATGTCAAAAGCGATCAGCGTTCCGCAGAAAGCTATTAGCACTTTTGCAAAAGCGATCACGCCTTGTTGGCGGTATATCTCCTTCGCGCGGAAAGCGCACAGCTCCGTGTAAAAGTGTTTTTGTCACCTGCGCCGGCCGTTTCACCTGTTTGTATTAGTGACTCGTAATTGCGTCTTTGCCTTAGCATTTCATAGTCACGGGATTCTTCCCACCCTGCTGCCCCGTGCATATGCCGTGCTCAGAATACCTGACTCACGATGGCGGTAGGTCTCAGGGAATAATATTGAAAGAACTGTCGGTGCTGTGCGAAAGGCCGCAGAAACACGAGAAACACAGTATTAGTGAAACAGAGGTCTCGTGATTTGAAAACAATCTCCATTGGTCTGCTTTTTTTTCATTCCATGCGAAAAAACGGATATGAGGCACCCGTCTGTTGAATTAATACATTACTTGTTAGGGTATGCCCTCATTCTTTTCTCACTCATCCCGCTTATAAGAAACGATAACTGGATCTTTCGGGTCTTTGAATATCCGCGCGCTCAAAAGTTATTTATCAACCTCGTTCTTTTGGCCTCTTTTTGTGTTACCACGCACGTTACCGTTACTCATCAGTTAATTTTCGTTTCAGCGTTATCGCTAAACCTCATTTACCTGTCATACCAGGTCTGGCCATATACTTTTATCGCGACAAAGCAGATGAAGAAGAGTACGGAAGCCGCCGGCTCGCGTCGTTTCAAATTATTTATCGCCAATGTTTACCAGGATAATCTTGATACAACCTCCTGCATTGATGCAATCAGGAAAAATTCTCCTGACCTTGTGCTTTTGGTGGAAACCGACACCAACTGGAAGAAACAGTTGGATGCTGCTTTAAAATCGGCATACAAATATGTAGCGGGTTCGCCCCTTAACAATACTTATGGCATGTTGCTGTATTCAAAGTTCGAGCTGATTGATGCACGCGTTAAGTTCCTCGTTGAGCCGGATGTCCCATCGATTCACACGAGGGTTAAGCTGCCAAATGGCCATACGTTCAGGTTGTATGGCCTGCATCCGCAACCACCTGTGCCGCAGGAGAACCCCCGCTCGAGTGAAAGAGATGGTGAAATTTTATCAGTCGCTAAAGAAGTGAAGGGCTCGTCCGAACCGGTGATCGTGGCGGGCGACATGAATGACGTCGCGTGGAGCTATACCACCGAACTGTTTCTGAAAGTGAGTAAGCTTCTTGATCCGCGGCGTGGACGAGGTTTTTTTAATACGTTTAATGCGCACTACCTGTTCTTACGCTGGCCACTTGATCACGTCTTTTGTTCTGTACATTTTCATTTGGTTCATCTCGAGCGTTTGCCGTCAATTGGTTCCGATCATTTTCCCATTCTGATAGAGCTCGATCTGATCGAAGAAAAGGCCACTGCCAATCAAAAGGAGAAACTGGATTCCGACGCCGAAGACGAAAAGACCGCCAACCGGAAAATCAGAAAGGTGAAACAATCTTAAAGATTTCAAAGTCTCGTTTATATTTGTCAGCCTTTACCCGCCTTGTCCTTAACTAGCTACAACCACGTTCATGAAACAACGCATCTTCGGCAACTACGAGATTTTTATTATTGCCATTCTTACAATCACACAATTCACGATCATTCTCGATTTTATGGTGCTGTCGCCTCTCGGTGCGATTCTGATGCCGGAACTTAAGATCACGCCTGCACAATTCGGGATGGTCGTATCCGCTTATGCATTCAGCGCGGGCGCTTCAGGATTGCTGGCTGCAGGATTTGCCGACAGGTTCGATCGCAAGAAAATGATGCTGGTTTTTTACACTGGTTTTATTATCGGAACACTGTTATGCGGGCTTGCGCCGGATTATTACACCTTACTCGGTGCGCGCATCTTCACCGGGATCTTCGGTGGTGTGATCGGCTCTATCAGCTTCGCTATCGTAACGGATCTTTTTCGGATGGAAGTGCGCGGTCGTGTGATGGGATTTCTGCAAATGGCTTTCGCTGGAAGCCAGGTGCTGGGTTTGCCGATCGGATTGTATTTCGCGAAGGAGTGGGGATGGCATTCGCCCTTCATTATGATCGTGATCGTAAGTGTTATTGTCGCTGCTGCGATGATGATCTACATGAAGCCTGTGAATGCACATCTCAAATTGAAGTCAAAGGTGAATGCATTCAATCATCTCGCGGGCACATTAACACATAACGATTACGTGACGGCGTTTCTAGCAACCACACTGCTCGCCACCGGTGGATTTATGCTCATGCCATTTGCATCCGCTTTCAGTGTGAACAATCTCGGGTTAACCATTGACGATCTGCCCGTGCTATACATGGTCACAGGTATTTTCTCAATGGCAACAGGGCCTTTCATTGGAAAGCTGACAGACAGCGTAGGTAAATACCGCATCTTCGTTTATGGAACCATTCTCAGTATCATGGTCGTGCTCGTGTACTGTAACCTTGGCATCACACCGTTGTGGGGCGTGATGATCGTAAGTGTCGTCATGTTTGCCGGTGTAGCGTCACGAATGATATCTTCACAGGCACTTTTATCCGGGGTGCCGGAGCAAAAAGACAGGGGAGCGTTCATGAGTATTAATGCGTCGGTTCAGCAGATTTCGGGTGGCATTGCAACGATCGTCGCCGGACTTATTATTGTTCAGCAGCCTTCCGGGAGACTTGATCGATATGACCTGCTCGGGTTCGTGGTTTCCGGATTGATGCTGATCACAATCATCATGATGTACCGCCTCCATTCTCTGGTAAAAGCGAAGATGCTGAAGGCTGATGCACACGCTGTTCGTGTTTAAATCAAAAAAATATCCCGCCTGGGACACAGGCGGGATATAGAATCCTCATTCAATTTTATCAGTAAACTAAAATTGCACGAGGTACACAACCCTCTATTCTTAACTCACAGCGCCTGCGTGGTTAGATAGTTTACTTTGGATTGATAAAATTTTCGTGGGACTAGACATGGTACCTCCTTTCTTTTAGTTGAACATAAGCAGCAGATTAATGTTCAACTAACTCATGAACCTGGCCTGCTACCGACAACGGACGTTGTCAGTTGTAAGAACGC
>DASPJN010000124.1:0-19171 GCA_035628595.1 Chryseosolibacter sp. | reverse complement strand
TCGTCCAACCATTTTGCCTGGCTATGTTGAGATAAACTTCAGGTTCCAGCGCCGCATCAATTACAATTGCTTCTTTACCTGATCCGACAATGTAGGATAAAACGCCCTTCGCTGCTCTCCTCACCTGGATGATCTTCGCTTGCGTTGATTTCATCTCGGCTGTATTCCATGCATAATTCCATGCCTTCATTCCGCCATGCAGAGAGTATGCATCAATCCCTTTGCGTTGAAGAAGGACTGACGCCAGGAGACTTGTTTTACCGGCCGCGCAAACTGTCACTACTGTGCTGTCATCCGGTATTGCGACGAGGTCGAGCGCGGTTTCATCACCGGCCTTCAGTTGTCTGTATGCATCGACGTGTTCACTTCCTTCAATTTTCCATTCCGCTCGTTGTTCTGAAGGGCGGACATCGAGGATAAAAACATTTTCCTTTTTGTTTAGTTTTTCCTGAAGTTCTTCTACGCTTATTAACTTATCCATATGAAAAATTTCTGATGCCGTTATCATCATGCCAATAATTTTAATTCACTTCGATGGGTAACCCGTTAATCGCCCAATCAGGATATCCTTCCTCAAGGCGCCTAGCTTTGAATCCCGCCTTACTCAATAACGCGACTGCCTCATCTGCATAAACGCAGAAAGGTCCGCGGCAATACGCGACAATTTCATTCCGCTTTGGCAGTTCTTTCATGCGATCCCTTAACTTATCGATAGGAATTGAGACGGCGTTTACGATATGGCCCGAATGAAATTCGTTTTCAGGTCGAACATCGAGTATCGTAATCTTTCCCGTCTTCAATTTCTTTGTTAATGAATCGATCGTCAATGAATCGGCTTTGGATTTTGAGTGGCGAAAATCTTTAACGAGTTTTTCAATCGAAGCGATCCTTTCGACTCCAAGTTCCCGAAGCGCCTTCCAGGTCTTAAAGACATTAGCATTTGCCAGCCTGTAATAAATGAAGGTTCCATTACGCGTCACATCAACCAGTTGGGCCGTTTTTAACACCTGTAAATGCTGCGAGGCATTTGCAATCGACATATCAGTTTGCAAGGAGATGTGTTCCACTGAATAATCTCCCTGCGCAAGCAATTCGATGATCTCAAGTCTATGAGCATTAGCCAATGCCTTTGTGATTTGGGCAAGCTCGTTATAGATTCTGGTTTTGAACTCTCTTTTGTGCATTGTAAATGTTTTCCTTAAAGGTTAACGAGGGCGTGACGCCAATGCCTGTCTTTGGTAAGGCGACATCCTTTATACGGCAAAAGTCGCTAATCGTATTCAATTATTCAACATAATTATTGAATATGTGAAAAAGGCATTTATTTCGATTTTATGAGCAGATATCACGGTTGCTGGCGCCTAGATCTGCTCCAACGGTAAGTAAGCGTGTTACCTGACATGTTGAAACCGACATTGGTGTGTCGATCGTGCTATCGTCCGGGGGGAGGATTGCGATGTTATCCAAAACGCGGCCGGCAATACAAAAAGGCCTGTCGGATTTGCCTCTCGGAGCAGGTGTTGGGTGCACATTCATCAGGCACGTATCTGGATTATTGAAAATCGCGCGATTTTCGATGGCTAATAAGCGGCACCTCTTTTTTTCTGTGAGCGTAAATAACCTCGCTTGAACCTGGCAATAAAACTATTTCGTATACTCAATTTTAGCAATACGCCAGGCAAATTCACCCGCACCTGTTTTCACGACGGCCTCATCTCCCACTTCTTTTCTCATCAGCGCTTGTGCCATAGGTGAATCTATCGAGATGTAATCTTTAGTATCAAAGATCTCATCATAGCCGACGATACGGAAGCGTTTTTGGTCGCCTCGTTGATTTTGAATTTCCACCCACGCACCAAACAGTACTTTGCCTTCCTGGAAGGTTGAATATTGCACAACTTTCAAATCATCAATTCGCTTACGCAAATAGAGGATGCGCCGGTCAATTTCACGTAGACGCTTTTTGTTGTAATGATAATCTGCGTTTTCAGAACGATCGCCAAGGCTCGCCGCCCACGATACCTTTTGCGTGGTGTCTGGTCTTTCAACGCGCCACAAATGATCCAGCTCAGCTTTTAGCTTTTCTAAACCTTCCGGGGTAATTAAGAGCGTCTTCATTTAGTTAATAAGTAATTATCATGGTTTTACTTCTACTGTATGCCCTTAAGCATCTTGTAAAACGCTTCAGCATAGGTATCACTGATGGGGATAATCTGGTCTGCTATTTTGATCCTTCCTTTTTCGATATGATCTATTTTATCAATCGCGACCATAAATGAACGATGCACCCGGGCAAACTTATCTGCAGGCAGCAGTTCTTCCAATTTAGCAAAGCTCAGCAGGGTCATGATTTTTTCTTTTGCGGTATGAATCCTTAAATAATCCTTCATGCCTTCCACGTAAATGATTTCGTATATAGCAAGCTTTTGAATCCTATGCCCCACTTTCAGGAAAACATAGTCAGAGTCTTTGGTAGCATCTGAGGGTACCTCTTTCTTTTCGGGTTGCGGTCGAATGCTTTGTTCCTGGAAAAGCCGCAATACACTTTTGTAAAACCGTTCAAAAGAAAACGGTTTTAGCAAATAATCTTTTACTTCCAGTTCAAACGCTTTCAAGGCATACTGATCAAAGGCGGTGGTCAGGATGATCATCGGTTTTGGGTTTAACATCGGAATAAAGCTCAGACCATCCAGGTCCGGCATTTTGATATCGAGAAAAAGCAGGTCCGGAGTGTCTTCTTTTATCCGGCCGGTTGCCTCAAGCGGACTCATGAAAGTACCTTTCAGTTCCAGGAAAGGAACTTTCGCTATATACTCCTCAAGTATCTCCTGGGCCAGCGGCTCGTCATCGATGATATAACAGGTGATCTTTTCTTTCATGAAATTGTAAATGTAGATCGTGAATTCCTAATGTCACTGCATACCTCTCGCCGGCGTCGGTGATTTCGAGTGTATGCGTATCCGGGTACAATAGCTGCAGCCTTTTCCTGATGTTTGGCAAACCAATACCGCCGGGTTCATCAAGGCTTGTCTCTTGCTTGGGCGCCACCGGATTTTGACAAATGAATATAAGTGTATTTTCCTTTACGTGAATCTTCACCAGTATATCACCTGGTTCAAGCCGACCGGGGCTATGTTCATAGGCATTTTCGAGAAAGTGTATGAAAAGCAGAGGAGCGATGTAGCACGCATCGGTATCGCCTGTGATCTTCATATCTACAACCGGGGAATTTTTATATCTCAACTGCTGCAAACCTATATAGTCGTGTAGATAGTCCAGCTCTTTTGAAAGGGGGACTGTATGGGCATTTGATTCATAGATCATGTACCGCATCAATGAAGCCAGACGAAGAACGGCTTCCGGCGCAGTTGCAGCTTGCTTGTATACCAGCGTGTGGATGTTATTAAGTGTATTAAACAAAAAGTGGGGATTGATCTGTGATTTCAGATAATACAGCTCTGCTTCCACAGCCTGTTTTTCGAGTTGCTCTTTTTCTACAGTGTTTAGCACTAGATTCTCTGTAACCCTTGCCAGCCAGCTCAGAAAGAGAAAGACCGGTGCAATGAAGAGGAGTGCCATGGATCCAAGGACCGGATCCCAGCCATCTGGCCTTTTGTGTAGCATCATAAAAAGAAAAGGTACGGTGACAATGATCGCGGAGAGTCTCAGAAAATAAGCACGCTTTTTTCTTTTACCGGAAAAATGTGTAAGCAGATAGAAGTGGCCATAAAAAACAAACAGGCATGTCACTATGAATCCTACGGTTGTTGCAAGCCAGTGCGGATCTCGATCAGTCGCCATTTGCAGTCCAACCAGCAGACTGAACAGCGTCCACAACACAATGTGGATGACCGTGAATATTCTTTTAATTCGATTCATAGAACAAAGATATTTGTCCAGGCATTACAAAACAGGCTACTCGACAGTATGCGTACATCTATCTGCGAAATAGCCAAATGATTCCGCCAGTCTTTTGGCGGAAGCAAAACAGCCCCCCGTCGATTTCCTAACCCCAACCGTATATCTCTTTTTGCTTTCAGTGTCAACGTGTGTTCCTTCAATTCAGCATAAGCGAAACGGTTAATAAAAATTCGCTTTCGCTGACAATAGGTACCCCTAACGCAATAATAATGGAAAATCAGCCACTAAATCTTTCTATCCGTAATGTATCTAAAACCTATCCCAACGGGGTGCAGGCGCTAAACAATGTAAGTCTCACCATTCCGAACGGCTTGTATGGACTTCTTGGTCCGAATGGCGCAGGAAAGTCTACACTGATGCGTATACTGGCAACGTTGCAGGAGCCAGATCAGGGATATATTCACCTCGGTGGAATTGATGTGCTGAACCAAAAAGACGAACTACGCCAGACGCTCGGATACCTGCCGCAGGAGTTTGGGGTGTATCCTCAAGCAAAGGCGGAAGATCTGCTCGATTATTTCGCCGTGCTTAAAGGGATCACAAACAGGGCTTCCCGAAAGGAAGTTGTAGAGTCGTTACTAAAGCAAACCAACCTCTGGGAAAAGCGCAGACAGAAACTTGGCGGCTTCTCCGGTGGTATGAAGCAGCGCTTTGGTGTAGCGGTAGCACTCCTGGGAAATCCAAAGCTCATGATTGTGGATGAGCCAACGGCGGGGCTCGACCCCTCGGAACGTGTTCGCTTTCTCAACCTGTTAAGCGAGTTGGGCGAAAATAGTGTGGTGTTGCTATCTACCCACATTGTTGAAGACGTAAGTGAACTTTGCACCAGAATGGCAATCATCAACAAAGGACAAATACTTAAGGAAGCTGAGCCTGTGAAAGCGGTGAAGGAACTGCAGGGAAAGATCTGGCGTCGGGTTGTTGAGAAAAGTGCTTTGCCTGCCCTCGAGCGGGAACACAAGATCATCTCTACAAAATTAGTAAGCGGACGAACAGCTGTCCACATTTTCAGCGATGAGGACCCCGGCAACAACTTTGACCTGGTTGTCCCCGACCTGGAGGACGTTTACTTCACCACTATGGGAAACTATCAACCGGAGGTCGCATTATGAAACTTTGGACAATCTTTCGCTTTGAGTTCAGCTATCTGGCCGGGCGCATTTCAACGTTGCTATTTTTAGCAGTTCTCCTCGGGTTTACTTTCCTGATGGACGCCATCACTACGCCTGGCGATGGCGTGTACCCTAACAATACATTTCACATCACTGCTACTGTTGTGGTCGGCGGTCTCTTCTGGCTCGTGATGGGTGCGTCCATAGCTGGTGAAGCTGCGGCGCGTGACGTGCAAGTACGCATGCATCCGCTCACATACACTACGCCAGTGTCGAAGCTTAACTATCTCGGAGGACGATTTCTTGCGGCGTTAGCAGTGAACGGACTCCTGATACTTTCTTTGCCGTTGGGTATACTTCTATCCTTCTACCTGCCAGGTTTGGATCCGGAGGGATTCTTGCCATTCAGGCCGTGGGCTTATCTGAGTGTCTACTGCCTGATTGCGTTACCGAATGCTTTTATAGCAACAGCTTTGCAATTCACGTTCGCTGCGCTTAGCCGTCAGGTGATGACAAGTTACGTCGCCAGCCTGGTACTAGCCATTTTTGCTCAGATCATCGCGGTGACCATCGCAAAGCTTTTCGGGAACTGGGACTTCGTAAGATTGATGGACCCTGTAGGTGTTACAGGTATTATCGGGAACGAACTGCAGACATGGACGCCAGCAGACAAAAATACGCGACTCGTTACCCTTGAAGGAATGTTTCTTTGGAACCGTCTCCTTTGGATGAGCGTGGCGGTGGGGCTTTTATTCCTTACTTATCTTCGTTTCCGTTTCTCCAATCCTGCAACAAACAATTTATTTGGTCGCTTTAAGCAGAAGTCAAAAGTGACCGCCGAAATGTCTGCTGGAACCAATTTTACCAGAACAACATCCATTTCTGTTCCACGTGTTCAACAAACCTTCAATTTTGCAACCTATTTCCATCAAACACTTACGATTGCGTTTGTATCTTTTAAGAAAATCGCCTCCAGCCCCATTGGCCTCACATTAGTTGCTGCTATTGCGATAGTCTCGGCTGCATTTGGTAACCGAATCATGACGCAGTTTGGGATTCCGCTGCTTCCAACAACCCAGCAAGTGCTAGACTACCTGGCTACGCCAGTAACTAACATCAATACGCCATCGGCTATTATTCCACTGCTTATTATGTTCTTCGCTGGCCGGCTCATCTGGGGTGAAAGGGATGCGCGCCAAAGTGATATTATTGATGCCGCCCCGGTGCCGGAATGGGTATTCTTCGCCGGAAAGTTTGTGGGTTTAGGCCTCATCGTCATTGTTTGGATGGCTTTACTTATGGCCGGGGGAATAATGATGCAGTTGGGACTCGGCTACGACAAGTTTGAGATAAGTCTGTACTTGAAGGTCCTCTTTGGACTTCAACTCGTAGACTACCTCCTATTTGCCTTGCTTGCAATTGTGGTACACGCCGTGGTAAATCAAAAAACGATAGGCTATGCGGTGATCCTTTTGGTTTTCATCTTCATTGCCTTCCCTTCCTCCTTCAGCATTGAACACAATCTGCTGATTTTTGGCGCTGGTCCGACATGGATGTACACCGACATGCGCGGCTTCGGAGCTACAATCTGGCCGTGGCTGTGGTTTAAATTGTATTGGATAGCCTGGGCGTTGTTACTGGCAGTCGTAGCGAGATTGCTTTGGACACGCGGAAGAGAACAACGCTTGATTTACCGTCTTCAGTCAGCAAAGCGTCGTTTCACCGGCTCGACAACATCCATTGCAATAATCGCATCAGGATTGATACTTACCCTGGGAAGCTTCATTTTCTATAATACGAATATCGTTAATGAGTATCTGACGGGCGCCGACATTAGTGAGCGGAAAGCTGAATATGAACGACGTTACAGCACGTACAGAAACACTCCGCAGCCCCAACTGACAGGTACGAAGCTGAACGTCGAGATCTATCCCGGACAGCAAGAAGTTAAGATCCGTGCAGCGTATACCCTTGTGAATAAGGATACACTTCAAATTGACTCGATACATGTCGGAAGTTTCTCCGGTGTTGAGCCCGGTGAAGTAAGCTTCAATCGCGCGGCATCAAGTGTGCTAATAGACAAAAAGCTCAGCCATTACATTTATGCGCTTGAGCAACCACTACGGCCTGGAGATTCCTTGCAACTTAATTTTGTAATACACGAAAAGGCGCGTGGCTTCAGCCACAACGGCACGAAGGCGCTGGTCGCGGAGAATGGTACCTACTTCACAAACTACGATTTACTCCCGGCAATTGGATACCAACTTCACAGGGAAATCAAGGATGGCGTTACTCGAAAAAAGTACAACCTGGTGCCTCGCCCCGCGATCCCTTCTCTTTACGATGTTGAGGCGCGTAAAAAGCCCGGCAGCCCGGATCAGACTACGCTTGACGTCATTGTAGGTACATCACATGATCAAGTTGCCGTTGCGCCGGGTGCTTTGCTACGAAGCTGGACAAAAGGCGAGCGCCGCTACTTCCACTATAAAACAGATGCTTCTATCGGTGGAGAGTACGCTTTATTGTCAGGAAAGTATTCGGTGAAGGAAAGTGCGTGGAACGATGTCGCGATAAGGATATATTATCATCACGACGGCGCCAAAAGCATAGACCGCATGCTCGGAAGCGCAAAGGCGTCGCTGGCATATTTTACGGAGCAGTTTGGTACATATCCCTATAAACATTTCACACTAATAGAACGTGCTGGTAACACTGGAGGCGCAACGGCGGATGCAAGCATGATATATTACGGAGAACAGTTTGCACTAATGAATCCGGACGATGGCCCGAATGGCTATGATCTCCCCTATTACATCCTGGCGCATGAAGTGGCGCACCAATGGTGGGGACTTGCCAGATTGACCCCTGCGCACGTAGAAGGAGCCGGTGTGCTGATCGAAGGCCTCGCTGTATATTCCGGCATGCAGGTTTTGGAAAAGAACTATGGTGATCGTCATGTACAGCAATACGTGAGCTTTCTGCATTCCTTTTACGAAATGCCGCGGTCTGCCGCCACGCCATCGCTACTTCAGGCAAATGAGCAATTTTTATATTATCGGAAAGGCGGACTCGCAATGTACGCTCTGGCTAAATACATCGGCAAAGAAAAGGTCAACGGTGCGCTTCGACGTTTTCTTGAAAAACGCAGCTCCGGAGAGCTCAAGCTGCCGACCACCCTTGATCTCTATAAGGAAATCGAAGCAATTACCCCTGACTCATTAAATTACCTGCTGCAGGATCTGTTTAAAGAGAACACTTACTGGCGTCTGAAAACAAAGCAATTCGTTGCAGCGCAAGCACAAGCAGGCCGCTGGGAGGTTACGTTGAGGGTGCAGGCGCAGAAGATAGTTGTTGATAATACAGGTAACGAAAAAGAAGTGCCGATGAATGACTGGCTGGAAATCGGTCTTTATGAAGAAGGTAAAGGACAGCACGAGCCGATGTACCTTCAGATGCACCGCATCCGTTCCGGTGAGCAGACAATAAAACTAACACTGCCGAAAAAACCTGAACGCGGCGGTATAGATCCCAACAACCTGATGATTGACCTGAGGCGTGATGATAATATGATGCAACTGGACGGGGTATAGAGCCAAATTTAAAAGAGGTGATTCTTTAACTCTTCCTGTTAATGAACGCAACTTCAAAATACAACTGTATGGCCATGCAACCATTGGTTGAATAAATGCGTCCTGATACTAAACTAACCTTAACATGACCGCACTCGACGTGAATCCCCTTAGACGAACCGCAAGGTTCGCAGGCTTTTTATATCTTCTCTGGACGTTAACAGCAATGTACGGTCTGATATATGTCCAATCGAAGACCATCGTCAAGGGAGATGCTGCTGCCACCGCTAATAATATCCTGAATAACGAGTTCATTTTCCGTACCGGAATTCTCAACGGTGTTGTCAGCAGTGTGTTGTGGGTGTTGATTGCACTAACGTTGTATCGCTTATTCAGACATGTAAACGAGTGGCATGCTAAGTGCCTGATAGCCTTGGTCATTGTACAAGTCCCGGTAGTATTTTTTACAGAGGCTATGAGTCTTACCGCGCTTATGCTTGTTAAAGGAGAAATTCTGCACACATTCCCGTTAAATGAAAAGCAGGATTTAGCGTTGTTTCTTTTCAGGATGAACGACCACGCGACAATTGCACTTGAAATGTTTTGGGGACTGTGGCTTATTCCTTTTGGGATATTGGTGTATAAATCGGGTTTCATCCCGAAAATTCTTGGTGTATTTCTACTTTTAAATGCGATGGCGTACGTGATACACTTTTTGACACATATACTTTTACCTGACTACGCAGATATTGTATTTAAGATCGCAACGCCAATCTGGACACTAGGTGAAATTTCAATTATGCTATGGCTTCTTATTAAAGGCATTAAAAGCAACTATTTTCCGCAAAGTACAATTCCCGGAGTTGCAGCGACTTGATCTAAAATAAAAACAGTTCCAATATTTTCGAGACTTCATAGACACAGATCATCTTACCCTTTGTCCATTAAGAGACTTAACGCATTTATCGTGATTACAACGCGGACAGGAATACTGCGTGTTCGGTTTTAACTCTTGGGTGTTACCACATGCAAAGCAAGAATAGACCCCTGGGTCGCTGGTCTTTTTATAAGTTTGGCTAAGAGCTTCCGGTAAAATCGGTAATCCGTACCGGACTTTGTCATCCGGATAAAAAAAGATACTAAGCTGACTGTCACTTTCCATGACAACCGTTTCCACCTGTCCCAAATGAAATACCTGTTTCTGTCTTAGGGTAGCAAGAAATTCGTCGCGGCCGAGTGGTTGACTCTTAAATGCTTCAAGGATGATCCCTTCTTTCAGAATATATGTGGCTGTACCCTCGATAATGGTCTCAATCCTATCGCTTTTACTAATCAGATATGTGACCAGGCGATACATCGAAATGACAACAATGAAAACAACGACCGATGGTAGTATTCCAACATCTTTGTAAAACATGGGATCACCAGCCGCTGAACCCAGGCCAATAATAACACCCAATTCAAACACTGAAAGTTGGTGAATGCCCCTTTTGCCCAGCATGCGAAGTCCAACCAGGATGACCAGGAACATGACCGTGGTACGAACAAAAGTGTTGAGCAGAAACTGCCATTCCTCCTGTCCAAAAAGTAACGACTTCAAATCCATTAATCAAGAGTTTGCGTTTTCAGTATTTTTACTTGCGAATGACACCGCCAACGCTAAGCGTTCTGATGTTTTGTAAAAATGTTAGACCTTAATGACAGCAATTCCCAGGATAATTCCAATGTTCACAAAATATTCAGCTTTACAAATCCCGGTGGGCCTCGGAGTCCTTAGCTGGTGTCGTATACGCCAATCTTTCCGTAATTTCGCAGAACAATAAGGCAATTGTATGTTTGATGGAGCGGGCTTTCCGAAATCGTTGGATGAAGAAGTTTTTAATCTTTGGTTAGAAAATGGCAGACAAAGCAAGATCGGATATCACTACTTGCTAGTCGTTTGGGACGAGTACGAATCCGCATATCATCCGGTTTTTGTTTCACATCGCGATGAGATTGAAAGCTATCAAAAGTCGGCAAGCCGCGAACGACTGATTGCTGCATACGACCTGTACTCAGAATCCAGAATAGTGTAGCGATTATTTTGTTTATGCTTGCCTGTGTTCAAGCCAGCAGGTGTGTGATAACATCATTAACTATAACAACTGGTGTAAATAATTGCAAAAAGGATGTAAGGAATTGACGGCAGTTACGTCTTTAACCTAAAAACATGACCAAAATAGTAAGATTGACCGGTCTATTGATCGTCCTTGCAACGACAACATTTGCGCAGGCAGCACCAGAATACAAGCATTTAAACCTCGACGAAGATAAGCTAGCATTGGAGGGTTATGATCCGGTAGCCTATTTCAAAGATGGAAAGGCCGTCCGGGGAAAAAAATCGATGTTCGTTAAGCATGAAGGAACAATGTATTTGTTTTCAACGCCCGCTAACAAAGAATCATTTCTTCAATCGCCACGCTCTTACAAGCCGCAATATGGCGGATGGTGTGCCTACGCGATGGGGGCTAAAGGCGAAAAGGTACAGGTGGACCCGGAAACATTCAAAATAGTCGGTGGCAAATTGTATCTATTTTATAATCGCTTTTTCAACAATACGCTTGACACCTGGAATGAAAATGAGGGCGCTCTTATTACCAGCGCAAACGAGAATTGGAGCAGGCTTATCAGTCATTAGGTTGCATCTTCTCTTTGCGTTACATAACTTAATTGTATTGAGATATCCATCACATGAACCAGACACTACCTGAAGTCGAAAAAGCACAGCGATTTAAAGATTGGGTACTGACATATTCCGACATGCTGTTCGGCCACGCGGTATTCCGGGGCTTTGATCATGATGCGGCACGCGATCTGGTTCAGGATACCTTTTATCTCGCCTGGAAAAATATGGATGGCTTTGAAGGAAAAGCGTCGGTGAAGAACTGGCTATTCGTGATTCTCAAAAACAAGATTACTGATCACTATCGTGAATCGGCAAGCCAGGCCGCCGTTTTCGTTTCGGGACACAGCACACAGTTTGATTCCGCAGGACATTGGGCGAAGCCTTCCTATCCGAAAGAATTGACGGTCAATCTATCCGAACAGCAGGATCGGCTGGACTTTCAAACAATTCTTGAGGGCTGCTCAGCCAAACTGAATACAATTCAGAAAGCTGTCTTTTTTATGAAATACATGGATGACCTTGAAAGCGATGTGATATGCAGGCAACTTTCTATTACTGTAAACAATTACTGGACGATTCTTCACCGCGCTAAGGTGCAACTTCGGGCATGTCTTCAAAAGAACTGGCTTTTAATTCAAAATATATGAATGCAATGTCTTGCCACGAAGCTGTTACGTTCATGTTGAAAAAAGAAGAGGGAAAAATTTCCTTTTCGCAGCAATTGAGTCTGTGGCGCCATCTTGCAATCTGTAGGTTGTGCAGGCTTTTCTCAGCGCAAAATCGTCTGATTAACTATGCAATGAAGCAAAGGCATGAAAAACTGATAGCACTCAGTGAAAAAGAGAAGCGGGAGATTATTCAAAACGTGCTTGACCAAAACGCGTTTTCATAAATCCGTTCAGCATTTGGCGGAGAACTAAATCCGTACACTTTAACCAGGAATTAAAATGGCAACATCGAAGTTTTTTGTTATGTGGCTCTTGCGTCTCGTGGCTGCATTCATTATGGTACAGAGCCTGTTCTTCAAATTCTCCGGCGCTGATGAATCAGTCTACATCTTTTCAATGCTTGGAATAGAGCCGTGGGGCCGGATTGGAACAGCAATAGTTGAACTTCTCGCATCGATCTTGCTGCTCATACCAGGCACAAGTTGGCTCGGCGCCGGATTAGGCCTTGCAACCATGAGTGGGGCGATCTTTTTTCATTTAACCAGGCTCGGTGTTGAAGTCAAAAATGATGGTGGCCAGCTTTTTATTTATGCGATTATTACATGGGTGTGTTGCCTTGTGGTGGTGGTTATAGAAAAGCAAAAAATCCGGCACGTGCTCCAAACGTCGTTCTTAAAATAACAGTAATACGCAGGGCGCTACCGACCATACTTTCGGTATTTCTTCTGTAATCGTAGCGGATATCACCAATGCATCAATTTCCTTTTCTGTTCGAACGCCATTAGGAGCAGCCTCAATTTGCGCCTCATGCGAAATGGCAATCTTAGAATTTGGTTAATGTTTTAACTTGCGCAGCAAGGATCATTGATCAAAAAAAGTTTTTGGATGCAACCCTATCCTTCTATGTGCCGCTGGCAGAGACACTGAATGCCGGGAAAACGTTTTAGTAACAAAAAATACTTCCTCCATCTTTGTAACATTCCGGCAGTCGCCGTATCTAAAGGGCGTTCAATGCAAAAAACTTAAATCCTGGCGCAGTACGTTTAATGACATTTGAGGAAATATACAAGCAGTATTCTAAAAAGGTATTCAGGGTTTGTCTTGGTTTTTTGAACGACTACGACCGTGCAAAAGATGTAATGCAGGACACGTTTATTGCAGTTTGGCAAAACCTGTCAAAGTTTCGCGAGGAAGCCAATGTCGGAACGTGGGTCTTTCGTATTGCAACCAATAATTGCCTTAAAGCAATCGAAAAGTCGAAACGTACAGATCATTCGAATCTCGTGATGGACATCCCGGATATCGTGCATGACAATGCGGAGGCTAAGTTCGAACTTCTGCATAAATGCATTGCGGAACTTGAGGAAACAGAAAGGATCATCATATCCCTGGTGCTTGAAGATCTGTCACAGGCTGACATCGCCAGTATCGTTGGCACAAGTGATGGAAACATCCGGGTGAAGATTTTCAGGATCAGGGAGAAACTGGCGCAAAAAATTAAAGACTATGGAGGATTTAACTGAACTCAAGCAGATCTGGGCAAGTATGCCGGATCGCAGTGTACCGGACTTCCGCAGTATTAGCCTGGAAGTCAAAAAATATCGGACTCGAAATATCATTAAAAAAACAACTGTGTTACTGTTCGTCATAATTCTTGGATTTCTTATGGGGCGTGTGGTGATTGTGTATGAATCACAATTGATATCAACGCGTATCGGGGAAGGTCTCATGATCATAGCCATCGGGATCATGTTGTCATATACGATCAGGTCGTTGCGCCGCCTGGCTGCGGTCACGGATCTATCGAACGAAGGATTTCTGAAACTGTTAAAAGACGAGCAGCTGAGTCTTTTTCGCTTCGAGAAACGCACACAGGTAATTGGGTACATCGCCGCTTCTTTTGGCCTTCTCCTTTATCTGTACGAAGGCGTCAAAGAAAAGACGGAACATTTGGTCATTGGATATACACTCACCCTCGCATGGATAACAATTATTTGGTTCATCGTGAAGCCGCGGGTAATGAAGAAAAAAATGGATCACCTTCATGAGCGTATCGAAAACCTGGAAAGAATTTCACAACAATTAAAGCATTAACGAGATATGAGGCAACTAAGCAAACACACCCGTATTCTTTTAGTAATGGGGATTTTTACAATGAGTTTTGGAACCATGACGAGGTCATTCATTACAATCACGGAGGGTGCTGATGACTTCCTAAAAGGATTTGGTTTATCAGTTATGATATGTGCATTGATCTTTGACTGGATTACGGTCAGGCATACCGGGAACAGAAAAGCGTAGATATTTTTCGACTGTGATCTACTTGAAATTCATCACTCCATTTGTGGGCAATTATTTAATTCATCCGGCGGCAACCCTACGTTTGAGACATAACCTGCGCGAAAGGCACTGACGATTGATTCAGGTGTGAGAACGGTCAACGTTGCAGCTACCGGCAGCGCTAGACTTTCTTCATAACCAAAAGGCGTCCATCGATGTATCCGGTCATTATGAACAAGATATGGTTGCGCGTTTAAGAGGATGAATGTTCCGGAAGGAAGATCTAAGGACTGACACTGATGTGTGACCTTCGTATGTTCTTTGCCAATCCGTTCTTTGTGAAGAATTTCATCAATTGCGTTTATCGAAGTCTTCATGCTAAATTGATGTGCGGGATTTCCCGCAACCCACGCTCCTTTAAAACGATTTGCATCCTCTCTCCTACATTCGAAACAAGGTCTATGCCCGGCAGCGAACGCTGTAGCTTCGTCGAGAAAGAACAGTTCCGTCCATCTACCTGGTGCCATCACTGTTCTTTGTCGCCCCTTGAAGGAAAGCACACAGGTGATCCACGCCTTGTGCTTAAATGGCCTGACTATTTCGGCGCCTGCGTGAATCACACCGCGGTTTCCCATCAATGCGCCACGCGCGCTTGTTCGGATGAAATTTCCTGAGGGGTCGAGTCTGTTTTGAAGCATGAGTCACAAACTTAGCGGGATAGCCCATTGTCCTGCGTTCCTGTCTTTGCCATCTTTTGGAAAACTAAGTACGAGTACAAGATTGGAATGACGCTTATAACGACGAGGAAATATATGAGCACATCTTTCAAGTGTATAACAAATGGAGGCAAATCATCATAACCAGCGTAGTGATCACCCACAAAGTCGCGGTAAAACGATGGGTTCGGGTCCACACGTATTCATTCGCCAGTGTCCATGGTGTACGAATACCAATAAAGAAGTTCGGGCGAACCGTGCGAAGATAATTCCCTAGCAAGACAAGCAGCATGAGTACGCCATACAATAGCAGCATTGAAAAATCGAATTGGTACCCGAGACTATGTGCTGCAATCAAAGCGAAAACAAACGTGATGAAAACATGCATGCCAATTCTTATTATCAAATATTTGTCCTTGAATTTTTCAAAGTTGTATTTTTTAGGATCAATTGCCGGAATAGCCAGCAACAATAGGTAAAGCCCTATGTTCATCAAGGGAAGTAAGAATAGCCCGAAGGCCTTATCGCTGTACTTGTCAGGCTTTCCTGAAACATCAAAATGAATAGGTATTGAATCGGGAAAATCGTTCCATTTCAAGAAAATGATAATGAATGGCATCAACAAGAACATTAATATTAGTCCGTCGCGTCTTAAATAATTTTTCATATCCTTCATTTTTTTTGTTTCCGTGTTACGTCGACTATCCATTTTACCAGTTCGTCAAATACTGTGGTGTTCAGTGAATATGTGATGAATTGCCCTTCCTTCACGCCGATGATCACCTTCGCTTGCTTTAAAAGGTCAAGGTGATGAGATATACTTGGCTTGCTCATGCTGAACTGGTCGGCTATTTCGCCAGCTGTCATATCCCGTTTTCTTAAAAGCTCAATTATCCGCCTTCGGGTTGGGTCATCAAGCGCTTTGAGTAAGGCGTTCAAGTTATTTAAGTATTTAGACAAATATATAAATATATAATTTAAGAGGCAAGAACATCTTAAGGAATACGAGCTCGTCACAGGCAGGTTATGAGAGCCTTGGTCTACAAACGATCTCAGTACTCTGTGTCATATGGTTTTTCCGGCTCTCTTGGAGCGGTGAACTGTTAGATCGAAACCGAGAGCCTGAACCCTAATCCCCTCTTTTCATGCAAACCGCCGGATTTACGCAATTTTAAGTACTTACGTTAAATAATTATCCAGAAGTACTTTTAAAACCAAAGTGCTTTCATTTATCTTTAGCCGGGCATACAGAGGTTGCCATAATGCTCAGGCTTATCGCGAGAATTAAATGAAAACACCATGATGACGTTTTGGGAAATATTCAGATTCGAGTTCACCTACCAGGCCCGGCGCGCCTGGCCGTGGCTCATTGTTGTCGTGTTGCTTGGCCTGGTATTTCTATTCATGCGCGACGGATCTTTTGGCGAAGCCCTGTACACGGAGTTCTTTATCAACTCCCCTTTCATGATCGCCATGGCTACTGTCTTCGGAAATTTACTGTGGCTGGTAATGGCAGCATTTATTGCCGGCGAAGCTGCATCGCGCGACGTGGCGACGGGAATGCATTCGCTTACCTACACTGTTCCGATCACGAAGGCGCAATATCTCGGCGGACGATTTGTGGCTGCGTTCGCGCTCAATGCATTCATCCTCTTATTTGTGCAGATTAGTATCCTGCTTGCAATTTATCTGCCCGGCGTTCACCCCGACTCAATGGGTCCGTTCCGGCCAATAGCCTTCATCACTGCATATTACTTTATTGCATTGCCCAATGCTTTCGCCGGTACTGCTCTTCAATTTGGACTTTCTTTGCAGAGCGGGCGACCCATGTCGGCGTACATTGCAAGCTTGGTTTTATTTTTTACAGCGTTCTTTATCGCTTCCATGATACTTTTCCGCAGCGAACTTGGCCCACTGCTTGATCCCATCGGCGTTCGTTTCATCTGGGATGAGCTTTCGCATCTGTGGACAAACGTTGAAAAAAGCCACCGGCTTCTTGAGCTAAAAGGAACGCTGTTGAAAAACCGTCTTATTTGGATTGGCGCTGGTCTTGCTTATATAGCATTAACGTATCTCAGATTCCAGTTCAGGCACCGGGTCGCGACTTCCTTCCGTTTCCGGTTGCCATTTGTCAGTAAAACGAATCCAGCATCTATTGTACGTCCGTCATATGGGGGCCCTGAAGAAAGGACTTATCAAAACCTCAATTTCAAAGTGAAACGTTCTTCGGGGATCAAGCTTCTGTTACGACAAACAATTACGATTGCGTGGACATCCTTTCGATCCATCGCTACAAGCTGGACAGGTTTAGGGCTGCTCCTATTTATTCCGCTTCTTGCAATACCCGTTGTGATCGATCAAATGGTATCGCTGAGTCTTCCGCTCACACCAACCACCGCGCGTGTGATCGCTGAACTTACGGGCCCGCTATCTGCTGATATGAGCCGCTGGATTGTCATCCCGGGATTCATCATCTATTTTGTCGGCGAACTCGTTTGGCGCGAACGTGATCACGGTTTGGGAGAGATCACGGATGCAATGCCAGGATCCGAATGGGCTACCGCACTCGGCAAGTTCTTTGGAATTGTTCTTCTTCTCATCGCTTTCATGATCATGCTTTCATGCGCCGGCATTGCCGCACAGATGCTGATGGGTCATCATGACTTTGAAATCCAACTATATCTTAAAGGAATGTTCGGCATCCAGCTTCCTGAATATGTTCTGTTTGCTGTGCTCGCCCTGTTCATCCATGCTGTTGCAGATCAGAAGTATGTCGGTCACCTGGCAGCGATCTGCACGTACGCATTTATTGCAGCAATCGCGACTATGTTGGGTATTGAGCACAACATGTTGATCTATGGCGCCGGTCCTGGGTGGTCATATACTGAAATGCGCGGCTTCGGGCTGACAATTACCCCGTGGTTGTGGTTCAAGCTCTACTGGGCAGCATGGGCACTGTTGCTTCTCGTCGCCGGCGTTTTATTCTGGCCTCGCGGAAAGGAACGCAACTTTAGCATTCGACTTCATCTGGCGAGAGATCGCTTCAGAGGCAAGACAATGTTGGTTGCCGGTATCGGCGCCATCATGGTACTGTCAGTAGGCGGATTCATTTTCTACAACACCAATATTTTGAATGTTTATCGTAACAGTTCTGACCTAGAGAACTGGCAAGCAGCATACGAGCGATGGTATGGACGATTCGAAGACATAATCCAGCCGGAGATCCGCGCAGCAAAACTGCATGTTGAAATTTATCCTGAGAAACGCTCGGTGAATATTCAAGGCTCTTACCACCTAGTTAATGTCAGCGCCACTGATATAGATTCGATCCACATCTCTACGTCCGTCGGTGGTGCAACGACCGGAGCAATATACTTTGATAGGAATGCTACGCTCGCCCTCAGCGACGATCATCATCATTACCGTATCTACCATCTGGCGAACCCACTCAAGCAAGGTGACACATTACAACTAAACTTCGAAGTAGCAGTATCACCAAAGGGTTTTACAAACCGAGGAATGGATCCTGCTGTCAAAGAAAATGGAACGTTCTTTAACAATCTGAGCTGGTTCCCATCGATCGGATATCTACGTACGCGTGGAATTATTAACCCGGCAATTCGTCGGGAGCATGGTCTTGAACCTCGCCCCGTCATTGCTGCTCTTTCGGAAGCACATGAAGGCGATGCGGTATCATTGCATGCCGGAATTTTATTCGACGCTGTGATCGGAACAAATGCTGATGAAGTTGCCGTAGCGCCTGGAGCACTGCGCCGGACGTGGACGGACAAAGGACGACGCTATTTCCACTATGCCAGCAGCGGTGCAATCGGCAGCGAGTGGTCATTCTTTTCCGCGAAATATAATGTGTATGAAAAAGAATTCCTTCCATCGAAAGCAGTGAGCGTCGATTCTTCGCGTGGTAATCCGGTCTTTGTTCGGATCTATCATCATCCGGAACACACTGCACATCTAGAACACATGATGCGTGGCATTACTTCATCGCTTGAATATTACAGCGAGCAGTTCGGGAACTACCCATACAACCATCTCACTGTTGTCGAGCATCCCGATGCTCCAGGTACGGGCATGCACGCCTATGCAAGTATGATTTACTATGGGCAGGGATACGCGCACTGGCTTCCAAAAGATGACCACGAGCTAGATCTCCCCTATGCAATCATGGGCCATGAGATGGGACATCAATGGACGCTGCCATACGCATTTGTCGAAGGTCTCC
>DASPJN010000123.1:0-26256 GCA_035628595.1 Chryseosolibacter sp. | reverse complement strand
GACTTCGAAAAGCGGGATATCCCGTATTTTTTTGTGCTCAATCCTGAAGGCAAAATTGTTTTCGCAACGTCCGGAAAATATACTTCTCAAAAGATGGATGAAGTTGAAGGACACATTGAGTAATGTGTTAACTTCGATTCTGCATGGAGTTTCTGGAACTTTTTGGAATAGCCCTCGCGCCGGGCGCCGCGATCATGCTTTTTATCTACCTAAAAGATAAACATGAGCGGGAGCCTTTGGCGTTATTATTAACCAGCTTCTTTTACGGCGTTCTCAGCACGCTTTTAACACTGAGCATAAGCTGGCCCCTCACTGCAATTATCGTATTTCAGCCAGACGATCTGGTTGATCAATTCATCGATGCGTTTTTTATGGTGGCCCTGGTAGAGGAAATGAGCAAGTTCATTTTCGTTCGCCTGATTCTTTTTCCGAATAAGAATTTTAATGAGCCTTTCGACGGGATTGTCTATGCTGTAATGGTGAGCATGGGATTCGCCACCCTCGAAAATATTATGTATGTGTTTCAGTATGGTTTTGAAACCGGGATTCTTAGAATGTTCACGGCGGTGCCCGCGCATGCTACCTTCGGTGTAATGATGGGCTACTACCTGGGCAAAGCTAAATTCGTCCATTCGCAAACTTTCTACTATGGCATGCTTGGGTTAATGGCGGCGACATTCTTCCATGGCGCTTATGACTATTTCTGGTTTATTGCCGAAGTGAAAGATATCTGGGCGGGTGTCTGGATATTCGCGATTCTATCATTGGTCGTTGGTCTTATCCTGTCGCGAAAGGCAATTCGTTTACATCAGCAGGCTTCTCCGTTTATTCATAAAGTTGTTGAACGGGAAAAAGTGGATGCCGATCCGCCGACAGTATAACACGCACAGTTTACTGTACCTTTTTTAATAACGTTCTGGAAAAATATCCTTTTTCAATTAAGCCGACTAACTCGCGCGGCGTTGGATCAATCAGATAAATACGTTTACCATCAACCTCGGTAGAATCGATCCTGATTTCCGACGAAAGCTTAACGACATAGTCTTTGAAATCAACCCCCTCCTGTTCAGGTGCCATGTAGATGAGATCGCCATTCTTCTGCTTCTCTAAAACACGAAGCAACCACTCGGGGCGGTTCAAAAAGTTTACGAAATAATAGTTCTTATAGGTACGGAGTACCAATGAATCACTTAACACCCCCTCATCGAGATCATCCTTGTGATTCAATCTTTCTTCCGGACTAAAGTAGCCGAAGCGGTAGCCGTTGCTGTAAATAACAACCGTATCCTGCGCGAGTTCACCGCCTTCTTTCTGCGCGAGGTATTTCCCTTGCAGACTTTTTGGAACCGATGTGAGACTCTTCTTTCCCTTGGGCTGTGGTTCACGAAAACTTACCTCCTTACAGGCAACGCAAACAAAAAGTGAGCAAATGAAAATCAGGTTTCTCATAATTACAATTTTAGCCGGGTCAATCTTACTGAAGACTCAGAACCCGTCGAAGCTCCTTAAGTCGGTCATCCGACACGATTTGAGATTTCTTCGGTTGCTTTTTCACTTCAACACGCAATGCGCGCAGCCCATTTGCACCAGGCAACTCTTCAAGCTCCAATAATTCAACGCTGCCGGTAATGAGGTTCTTATCCCGCAGGTAAGTAAAATATCGGCGGTACTCATCCTCCATTTTCGCCTGGTTGAACACAACAGCAATTTTTCCAGGTTGCGTCAGGCGCTCACCCGTATTTTTGACCAGCGCCTTGTCGATCCTTTTCTTAACAATCTCATACCTGATGTCGTAAGCACCATCAACATCGAATTGTTTTTCGTCAGCACGGAAGCGAATTGATAGTGGCTGGTCCTGTACAAGAATCAGTTGTGTTATGTCAAGATTCTTATAGAGCGTTGGTTTCAATTCATCCATCCGAAAATCAATCTCACACATTAGCATGAGCTGCCACAGGCGGAAATTTTTAAGATAAAGCGGATCAAAACTTCTGTCTTTCACGATCGAGCTGCCGATATACATCGTATACTCAATTCCGTCCGTCTGGTATTTTTCAAAATAATGCGGAAACATCTGCTGCGCTACTCGTTGCGCCTCGTCGACATGGGAAGCAATCATTTTATTGATCTCCGAGAGACTTTGTTCAAAAGCTTTCCGTCGTTTATACATTACACCAATCACCGGATCTAACGTGTTATAGTATGCCAGGATGGCTTCGCGGCTTTTTGTATCGTTCTCGAAATGTTTTATTAGCGGCATCACTTCCTCTTTAAGAAAAGCGATAATGTCGCTTTCGTCTCCGGAAACCAGCCCCTTGTCAAGCCTTGCAATATTTGCGTTTGTCTTAAAAATGACCTCCTCAATCACTGGCATCTGACGGTCGGCGTAAATTTGCAGCAAAAGATTTTTCGCGAGGTTTAGATTCTCAAGTAGATCATGCTGAATTGCATCGCTCCTTTCAAAAGACGAATTCCGGACATCGGCCAGGCCGAAAAGCGGATAAACGTCTTTGAAAACAATTTCCTCCATAGACGGATCAACACCACGTCTGCGCTTCGCCATCAGGTTAGTACCAGCCTCAAAAAAGCGCCATTGAACCGAGGGGTGGATATTCGTGCACTCCTGTTGGATGAGCGCACGGATCTCCGTATCCATGTCTTCCTTCACACGCTTTACCGCCGCGGTGAACATTGGTAAAGCGTGTTCGATTTTTGCTGCGCTGATGTAGTTTAATTTTCCTGGCGTCGGAGAGGTCACTTCCAAAATGCCAATGGTTTCTCCTCCTTCAATTAATGGCGCAAGCATTAGATTCCTGACGCCATTAGCAATCAGCGCTTCCTCGACTGGGCCGCGGTACGGGTATTGTTCGAGATTTTCAATCGCGATAAAGCGTTTCTCAGTCCAACTGCGCTCATATAATGAGCCGGTATATTCGTCGCAGGACACACCGGCTTCAATTTTCTGCGTGAGGCCTTTCCAGCAATCAGTGTCTTCAGCGCTATTCAATATTATCTGGTTGTTCGGGCCAAAGAACGCAACGCCCAGGCGGATATCCGGCATCCCGAAAATTGATCGAAGCTTGTGTTCAATTTTTGCAAAACTGGCCTTCTGGCCGACAGCATTTTTTTCAAGCAGGTCGTACTTGATGTTGGAAAGCATTTCCTGTTCGGTCACATCCACCATCCGGAATGTCATAAACCCGTGAAACTCAAAATCATCGGGTTTAATGTACTGAAGCCATAGATCGACATCATAAACTTTTTCAGTGAGAAAACGGATGATTTTGGCATCGATAGGCCGGATAGGCGCCTTCGGCACGATCTCCATAAACTGTTTTCCTATTTCGATTTTATAAACTTTATCGAGACTGGTTTTGGGATCGCGAATCGTAAAAAGAATCGGCTTATCGAAGTTGATGTTTACACCATAGTATTGATTAAGAATCATCAAACAGGCGTGTATCGTCTTTCCTGTCGCAATACTTTCCCCTGGTACGTTTACCCGGGCCGAAGTTTCAATTTCCCGGAAATCTATTTTTTCATTAAATGCCTTGGTCGAATAAAAACTGTTAAAGCGAAACGGAACG
Organism: Chryseosolibacter sp.; assembly: GCA_035628595.1. Classification (GTDB taxonomy): domain Bacteria; phylum Bacteroidota; class Bacteroidia; order Cytophagales; family Cyclobacteriaceae; genus Chryseosolibacter. The sequence goes on along the minus strand of DASPJN010000123.1, from coordinate 22,669 downwards.
GTAGCTGCAATCAACTCTTCATTAGTCTGGGCCGGGGGAATGGCCGCGCTCATAAGAAATTCAACAAGCTGCCGGTTTTTTTCTATCACCCTGACATCGTCGATCGGCTTGCGAAGTTCATGGTCAGCATCCAACCCTTCGAAAACGACCCTTAGCACATTTAACACTGTGCCTCTGTTTATTTGACCTTCCCAATATTCAATCAGCAGCTTAAGACTAAGTACCGATTTAAAAGGAAAGACCTGGGGTTGGGATGTTTCCATGAAGAAGATTTTGAATAAGAACGTTACGCGTCTAAACCCGGTTACCCTTTAAAGACGGAAGTGTTGATTTTTTAGTCTGAAATGCGTGTAAAGTTTGCCGGAGTTCCAACTTTTGAAATTACGCCTGTGTCTATTAGTCAGGAATTTTTTATGAAAAAGTTGTCGTTAGCAGCGGTATCACTTAGTTCGATGTTATGGGGATGCGGTTTTGACCAGGCTGAAACCGGGCTGCAGCTGGTGAGTCTTACGTATGATTTCAGCACATCAGAACACGGCTGGAAAGGCGGATTCTGCGATTATCCAGCTACGTCTTACGACTCAATATTTTACGAACTCCGATATGAACACACTAATGCGCCATCAGAAATAGATCAGAGTGGAAAAGCGATCATGTTATCAGGTAGCAATCACAGCGACGATCTCTTCATGTACCTGAAGCGAAAGATCGTTAACCTCGCGCCCAATGAGGATTATTTCCTTACCTACGAAATAACGCTGGCTTCCAATGCGGCCGACGAATCGTTTGGAGCCGGGGGGAGTCCGGGAGGTAGTGTTTTTCTTAAAGTTGGCGCGTCGGACATTGAACCCCGAAGCGTGATTCAAGATGGTCAGTATGTGATGAACATAGATAAAGGAAACCAGATCGAAGATGGCGCCGACATGGTGACAATTGGCGATGTTGGCGGGCCTTCTGATGGAAAAAGTTATGTGCTCATTACGAGGACAAATGGACCTGACATTGCGCATACGGAAAAGGTGCTGGTTGCACACACGAACAACAAGGGCGAGTTATGGCTGATCGTCGGCACAGACTCAGGGTTTGAGGGCACAACGACCCTGTATTACACTTCGATCACTGCTGTTCTTAGCAGATCCAATTAGATTTAAGGTTTCTTATTTTTCTTCGGCTTCGGAATTTTACCGATGCGCGGATCTCTTTTTTTGATCAGCTCGCAGATCTCGAATGCCTTTTCCTCAAAGTCGGATGAATCGTAAGGAAGATTTTGCCAGCTTGATTGTTTTTCGCCGAAGATTGCGATCGGACGAAGCGCCGGGAACTGTTTGTTCAGCGACCGTTGCTCGTCCGCTGAGCTCGACACCCAAATACCATTGTCAGGATCACCGCCCGGCTTCAATCGAAGAATCAACATGATTTTTTCCCCAATGTAAACCGCATGACAACCAAACATCGGATTTGTACGCGGCTGCATAGACTCCAGCGCCTCGAGTACAAAATTAAATGGGATTGATGTGGGTTTCTTCATACAACGGATGGGTTATGCGATAGTTTGTTTTTAGTTAAACCTTTCACGCGACCTCCCCGTTTAGTTCTATCGTCAAAGTCGCATTTTGGAGTCGTATAAAATATTAACTTGCAGTATAAATCTCTATCCATGAAAATTAAACTAATGATGGCGCTTGCCGCAGCCATTTGTGTCACAACTTCAGTTTATTCGCAAGGGATTGTCGGCAAACTCAAGCAGAAGGCCAGCAACGCTGCTGAAAAAGCCCTTGACAAAAAAATCGATAAAAAGACTGGTAACGTTGGAAACAATAACCAATCCGGACAGGAAGTTAACGATCAACCTGCGAATTCTTCTAACCGCCCATCCAACAAAGGAGGCGGAGGTCTTGTTTCAACACCTCCGGATGTCATGGCTAATCTTTCGGATGCAGATGCATCTTACAAGTCGGGCTCCTACGGAGAAGCGCGTTATGCTGTGCAACAGGCAATGTTGGGCGTTGAGTTGGAGATCGGTCAGAAAGTACTGAAATCCCTTCCCGAGAATGTAAGTGGTTTACAAAAGGAAGATTCTCGTGACCAGGTTACAAGCACGGGTTGGGGCTGGGCGGGGCTAACCATTCAGCGCGAATACAATAAAGATGACCAGCAATTGCGCGCAACCGTTGCAAATAATTCAGCGTGGATGTCTTCTGTAAATATGTATCTGGCAAACACAGGATATGCGCAGCAGACAAATGGCGAACAATCCTGGAAACAAGTAAAAGTAAAAAATCATAAAGCCGTTATTGAGTATGACGAAAGCACAGGGTATAAGCTAAGCGTTCCGCTCGGACAAAGCTCGCTGATTGTTTGGGAGGGTGTGAACTTCGCGTCCGAGCAGGATATGATGAATGCTGCTAATGCATTCGATATTGATGGAATCAAGCTAATGCTCGGCGAACAATAATCAGTAATCAGTTAAAGAAACTAACAATGAGACGTACACTAATACTTTTCATATTTGCCCTTAGCGCGAGTTGTGTTTTCGGTCAGGACTTTTCCAAGAGCCTGTCCGATGCTAAATCGTCTTACCAAAGTGGCAACCTAGACGACGCAAGATTTGCGATGCAGCAAATGTTAAACGACCTTGATATTGCAATCGGGAAAGAAGTTATGAAACTGCTGCCATCGAAGATGGAACAACATGCCGTTAACGCAACTAACGACAATGTCACTGCCAATACCGGATTCACGGGTGTTTTGATTCACCGCGATTACGGAACCGAAGATAAAATGGTGAAGATTGATATCATGGGTAATTCGCCGCTTGTTGGATCGCTCAATGCAATCCTGTCAATGCCATTTATCGGTAATTCAGGTGACGGAACACAGAAGCAGGTGAAAGTACAGGGATACAAAGGCATTCTGCAAAAGAGCACCGACACTGAAACGAACAAAACCGAATACACACTTCAGATTCCATTAAATTCATCTTTGCTTACATTGGTTGTTCCTGACAGCAATGAAGGAGAAGTGATGAAGATGGTGAGCACGATTCCCGTCGGCGACATTGCGAAGATGGTACAATAATCAAATTTGCGCATTCACATTAGAGGGTTGCCAAAAGCGACCCTTTTTTGTTGATCCTGATGCGAAAGCAGAATCGCGAAATTTAAAATAATTTAAGCTGGTCGTTTTTCAGCGGTCCTTTAGCATTACCGAGCACGGTTTTGCCACCATATTTCCAGGAGTCATTGCGCTCCTTTTCGATGAGCTGATCCAGAAACGGTTTTGGCTGAAAATGCTTTTCAATTTGTTGCGACATTACCGAAAGCTGCCTGATCGATTTCTGCTTATCCGTTTGCCCAATCTTCGATTTCTCAATACCATTTTTTAGCACAGCGATCGTTTCATCATACACTGTCAGCGGTACCGGAAACGGGTGTCCATCTTTTCCGCCGTGGGCAAATGAAAAACGTGCCGGATCATTAAAGCGAACTGGCGAGCCATAAATTACCTCACTTACTAGCGTCAATGACTGGATGGTGCGTGGCCCTACTCCTTCGAGTAAAAGCAGCGACTCAAAATCTCGCACGTTGGTTTCGTGTGCAAGCGTGAGCGTAGCCCCGAGGCGTTTCAGGTTGACATCAGCAGATGTGACCGCGTGATGACGAGGCATGACGAGACTTCGAACTTCCTTTAATATTTTTTCAGGATGTTCTTCAGACAATTTCAGAATCGTCGTGCGTGTTTCGGCGGCAGCTTTATCTGCAAGGTTAAGAATGAGCCCCTGATTCTCCCCCGTAACAGCCGCATGCGGATCGTCAAGAAAAGACGGTAGCGTAGATGAATGCCAGTGATATCGGCGAGCCATACCAGACAAATCATTCAGTCCTTGTTGAATCACCGCCCACTCGCCATCGACGGTGAGAATGAAATTATGCAGGTAAAGTTGAAACCCATCGTGAATGGCAGTGTTATCAACCTTAGCGGAAAGTCGACTAGCCCTCACCAGCGCATTGCCGTCCATACCGGTTCGGTCCGCAATTGCTAAAAGTTCTTGAGGAGTTTTGCGCGAGTGTTTCCCGCGGCCGCCGCAAATAAAAATGCCCAGATCCGATGAACGAGCATTTATCGACTTCTTAAGTGCGCCCATCACCGAGGTTGTAATACCTGACGAATGCCAATCCATTCCTAGCACGCATCCCAGCGATTGAAACCACAACGGATCGCTTATACGCTGCAACACCTCCGTGCGCCCGTATTCAAGAACAATCGCCTCGATGATCGCACCGCCAAGGGTTGACATCCGTTCCGCCAGCCACAACGGTACGCGTCCATAATGCAAAGGCAGATCTGCGTATCCGGTTTTTCCCATCATTGAAAATATAAAGATGAACAACCTTAACAGACAGTAAATTCAGTTGTCGCCAAACTTTTTCCGTTCGATAAAATTGAAATTTGATGGGACCCTTTATAATGTCTCCGCGTGGTTAGGTCTTTAAACGATTGCTTTTTTGTGATCGGATGAAGAATGCCGGGTTCAAAGCCACCCTCTTTTAATTTGAAAATCTTCCGTGATGTTTTACCAGTGGATGTCTTGTAATCAATCGCATACTCGATTCGGAAGGAGGACGGTTCTTTTTGTTTGTTGACGAAATCGAAATGGAACTCCAGTGCACTTCCGACCTTAACCATTTTTCGATCAACCCGAAAATTTCGAACTTCTGACCGATGCTTCGGATCAAATCCGTGAAGCGATAACGCATCCGTGTCGCCACGTTTTAATAATGTTCTACATGCGCGTCGAATGATCCAATCCGTCGAGGCATGTCGCTCCTGCCTCCAGTTCTGTGCGAGGTTAAGAACAAGTTCCGGATGATCTTTTGAGATGTCGTTTAGGTTATTGGCAACACTTTTTCGCACATATTCCGAAGCATCTGTTTTCAAGTTTTCCAAGACTGCCAGAATCATCGCTGGGTTTTTCTTCAACCACGGAACTCCCGCGCCCCATGGCAATCTAGGTCGGCAGCCCTCAGATGAAAATCGCCGGACAGATGCATGTGAATGTTTTGATAGTTGCAGCATGTGGACCATCGTTTTTTCCGGATAGCGATTCAAAAATGGTCTTATCGCAAATTCGGCACTAACCAGCCTGGTTATTTCTGTAAGTGCGTTGAGCGATTCGTCAGGGTAATCCAATCCATTTGCCTGGATATATTCGGGAATGAAGATCGGCGCAAAGCTTTGCGTATGAATACCCTTGCTGATCATTTGATTTGATAACGTGATGAGCGTTTCTGCCGCAGAGGTAAAATCTCCCGGAAGGAAATAACCCAGGCATTTGCTGATGTGACTGACCCTTTGCTTCAGTTCCAGGTCGGGCCACGATTTATCAAAAACCGCGTACGTAAATTCTTTGCAGTCGAATCCGGGAATAGCTTCTTTCAATGTCGGACCAAGAGTCTCGAAAAAAGCGGGACTGTACATGTACTTGAGTGGTTCGGCCATAATTTGGAATTAACGACCAAAAATCCGGGGCGCCACTGTCAACTGTATGTCAACAGCTAAAATATTTTTTGATTGATCGTAACAATTGCCCTGTAATCGTCCACCGAACGAAGACGGATATCTTCCGTGTGCAGGGCGCTTATAATGTTTGACCTTTCTTTTTCAAGCAAAGCAAGCGCTTCATGGTAAGTCAGCGGAAGAATGCCGCCTTCAACGCGGTCAACCTTATAGTAGTTCTCGACAATCGTTTTTTTGCGAAAGGGATTAATCTGAATGTTCTTCTTTGAGATGCCCATCGTTCGATGAATAACAATACCAAAACGGTCGTTGAAATAAAGCGATTCTACAAATACACCATGCTCCTTACCTGAAGACTCGGGTCTCATTTGGAGGCTATAGAAAACGCGAACACTCTTGCGAGCGGAGTCCCTGTACATAAAGGTAATTACTTCATCGACAGTTAACATCCGAAAGTGCACGCCATCATTTGTCACTTGCAGCAATCCTTCGGCTACCTTACGTGTCAATCGCAACTTACAATGCAAGGTATCTCCCGATGCCAGAATTATAGTGCCCTCGTGCCAGGTTGGTTTCTTTTTTGCGAAAGTATTTAAAGAAAAAAGAGCGATAAGAACAATGAGGGGTAGCGTTCGCTTCATAGGCTTGGGATCAATCTTAAAAGTAATCCCAAACGATAAATGCCATTTAACAATAGAACAAAAATTCTTACATCAGGAAATTCTTATTCAAGTCTGAACTCAATTTTATAGCCGGTAAGCTGATTCTGTAAAGCTTGTAGCCAATCCTGATCGGCATCCCACTTCGTGCCAAGAAACACATTACCAGAGTCGATGTGCTTAAAATAAAATTTGAACACAATGTCATTCTGGTGAATGCTTTTCAATGCCGGGACTTTATCAATGTACCTGACCGATACGAAAGCATTGGAAGGTCGCTTGTTTTCATAGTCAAGAATTTCCCTGGCCACCTTGTTCTTTGCGCGCACGAAACGCAGTACATAAAAATACCCTTGCTTCCGCAGATCCGCTTCAGATAGATGGGCTTCAGTAAGCGCGTACTTGTACGGAAATTGCTTCATGATTTCTTCCAGCTGCTGGTCCATTTCTTCAATGCCGAATTTTGGTACAGCAAGCATGTCAACTTTTAAATCGATGGCGTAAAATTCATTTCTGTTCCCCTCAATAATGTTTACGCTGAAACCCGTTTCCGCCAAATCGTTAATAAGCAGATTTTCATTTTTCAGTTCCGATGCGGCTTTCCGATATAATTGTTGCAGCAGATAATCCAACGCACGGTGCCTGTCGGTCCACGCAGGCTGAACATCCTCGACCAGGTTTGCCTTTTTGTTATAGGGCATTATATAAAAGTGAAACGCATCATTATCCTTTTGGATGTAAATCAGGTTTTCAATCTCACGTCGGTTCAACGTTCCCGCAAGCTTTACCAGCACGTCGCGTCCAGCGCATACATAATTGGCATCGTAGTATGTGACGGCATCGATGCCGGTTCGCTGAAATCCTTTTTGAATCGTTTCAAGCTCCTTATCAGTAAGATTATAAGTATGAAACACCACCGATTTCGATTTCAGCAATTCTGACGGAAGGCCTCCACCTGGCTGCAATTTGGCGAGGAACTGTTGCTCGGTAAATGGAAGCTGAGCCAGGGCCGCGTGAGCAAATGAAAACAGCAGAACAAAAATGATCCTCACCATAGGGCTTTTAAAGCGAACGAAAGATGTGATAATGTATTTTATATTCCAATAAAAAAACCGTCGCTATCCGCCTTTACGGGATAAGTAACTAAATCAGAGGAACGTCCCTGAATCTCGCGACCGGTTTGTGAATCAAAACAGTAATTATGCCACGGACAAATTATTTCATTTCGATAATTGATATGACCCTTGCTGAGTGATTCGCCGTTATGCGTGCAAGCATCCTGAAATGCCCGGTACGCGCCTCCGATGGTACGAAGTACACAGATTCTTTCCTTACCGATAATGAGCAGCCGCGGCTTCCCTGGCTCGAACTGTTTCTCAGCTTCACTCACGGATGAAAATACTCTAATCCACTCCATGTAATCTGCTCTTCAAATAAATTCCTAATTTGGATGCATGGTTAAAGTTATGAAGAATTATTTGTCAGTCGTCCTCCTCCTGCTCACTTCAACGCTTGCGTTTGCTCAGTCGCCAAAACTTTACGCCGAACTTGAGAAAGCAGCGAAAGCCATCGAGCCAAAAGTGATTGAATGGCGAAGACATTTCCATCAATATCCTGAGTTATCAAATCGTGAAGAAAAAACAGCGGAAAAAGTTGCCGCGCATCTGCGGTCTCTGGGTCTTGAGGTACAAACCGGTGTTGCGAAAACCGGTGTCGTGGGAATCTTAAAAGGTTCAAAGCCAGGGCCAGTGTTGGCGCTCCGCGCGGACATGGACGCGCTTCCTGTTACCGAAAGAAACGACCTGGCGTTCGCTTCTAAGGTAACAACCACGTTCAACGATAAAGAAACCGGCGTCATGCATGCATGTGGTCATGATGCGCATACCGCTATTCTGATGGGCGTTGCCGAAATACTTTCGAAGCACAGATCCCAAGTCAAAGGAACTGTAAAGTTTATTTTCCAGCCTGCTGAGGAAGGGCCTCCCGCTGGTGAGGAAGGTGGTGCCAGCCTGATGGTAAAAGAAGGTGTACTGGAGAATCCCAAGGTAAATGCAATCTTCGGCCTTCATGTGCGCGCTATTAGCGAGCTTGGGAAAATCGAATACAGGCCTATGGGACTGATGGCTGCTTCCGATTGGTTTACGATCAAGGTTCACGGAAAACAAGCGCACGGTGCGGCGCCTTGGTTGGGCGTTGATCCGATCGTTGTATCTGCGCAGATCATCAATGGACTGCAGACGATTGTTAGCCGACAAACAAAGTTGACGCAAGAGGCTGCCGTGATTTCTGTCGGAAGAATTAACGCTGGCATTCGCGAAAACATTATTCCCGAATATGCAGAAATGGCAGGAACCATCAGGACTCTTGATCGGGAGATGCAGAAGGAAATCCATGAAAGAATTCGCAGGACTGCATCGAAGATCGCGGAAAGCGCTGGAGCTACCGCTGAGGTTATTATCGTATCGAAGACTCCCGTTACCTACAATGATCCTGCGCTTACCGAAAGGATGACGCCAAGCCTGCATCGTGCGGTGGGTCGATCAAACGTTATTCGCATTAATGCCGACACTGGTGCCGAAGACTTCGCTTATTACCAGGAACAAGTTCCAGGGTTTTATTTCTTCGTTGGCGCGTGTCCTCCAGACACCGATCCTTCGAAAGCTCCATCTCATCACACGCCCGATTTTATGATGGATGAGGCAAGCATGTTGACGGGCATGAAGGCATTCCTTCATTTGACAGTCGATTTTCTAAATAGCAGGTAACGACTACTGGGGTAGTTAAAAAGGAGTAATTTGTTTAAAGAACATGGTTTTCAATCGTTTGTGTTTGTTTTTTAAACGATAACCACATTTAGGTGAAAACAACAAGTGAAGTTTCGCGTTTAACTGCAATATGAAACTTCACCTGGCTTTAATCTTCGTGCCCTTGTTCGTGGCAGGACAAGGCAATTCTATTCTTTCGGAGGAACCACTCATTACCTACGCGTCGATAAATAATTCACTGCTTCTGGAAAATACAGCAAGGGCTATTGGGGATTTCGAACGAATGCTTGCTGGTAGCGTTGACAAAACCAACATACAAAAACTTGCCGAGGATTATTTTGGTATGGCGCTTGCCCTCGCACTAAACGGAAATTATCGCGAGTCCATTTACTATCATCGGAAAGCGCTTAGAGCACATCGGAAAGCATACCACGAGAAATCGCTCGAGATGACCATTAATCTCGGTCTGACTTACCAGCTTGCCGGAAAAGACAAAAAAGCAAGACGCATTTTGGGGGAGCTATACAATCCTCCGGACGAGAATCACAACGCATCTTAACGTCTCGCAACGCCATTTAACTTCCATAATGGCCGCTTCATCTATCTGTTGATGTTTTTCTTAACCGAAAGGAAACCAACCAGCCTTATAATTTCGTTTATATGAATATGATAAAGGTCAGAATTCACAATTCTCAATCAAACATGCAACGGAGGTTTTGGGACAACCTGGTAATGATGACCGTGATTGGATTCATTTCCCTCCTCATTGTCATGTTTTCATGATTCAGCTTCCAGGCTGAGTCTTTACCGGAAGGATGATTGAAAATATTGTCCCGACGCCGGGTGTTGACGCTGCGCTGATATGTCCGTTGTGGTTTTCAACAATCTTTTTACAAAGCGCCAGTCCGATACCTGTTCCTTCGAATTTCTCACGCGTATTCAGTCGTTGAAAGATTGTGAAAATCTTGTCTGCGTACTCCTGCTCGAAGCCGATACCGTTGTCGGCGAATTTGATCTTCGCATAAACTTCCCCGGGTTTTAACTCCTGTCGCACCTGTCTTTCAGAAACGGATAACCATTCAGTTGTAATTGATATCTCCGGCCTGCGCGTTGAAAACTTGATCGAGTTATTGATCAGGTTCGCAAACAACTGATGTAATTGAAGCCGGTTGCCCATCATTGTCGGCAACTCATCGCAATGGATAATCGTGTCGGTCTGGCTGATCATCAATTCAAGATCCGACATCACATACTCAAGCACGATATTCAGGTCCACTTCAGAGAAACTTTCCTGCACCTGTGAAAGTCTCGAATACTCTAAAACGTCCTTGATCAGGGCAGACATTCTTCCGGCTGATGTTTCAACCTTCTCAAGGTATTTTGATGTCACAGCCTTGTCATCGTTGTCGCGGCGGATCAACTGGATGAATGTTTGAATTTTCCGCAAAGGTTCCTGCAAGTCGTGGCTGGCTACGTAGGCAAACTGTTCAAGCTCAGAGTTCTTTCGGACAAGCTCGAGATTCGTATGCCGGATCCTTTCCCTTGATTCAACAAGCTGCGTGATATTGTGAGCTGTCATCAGCACGGCGTAGACCTGGTTTGAAGCATCTCGCAGAGGAAGCATAAAGCTTTCGTAATACATCCCTGTAACGGAAGACTGGTATTCAGGATTGTGAACTGATTCGCCACGCAAAGCTCTGAACAGACCTTTGTTAGTGGTGGATCCTTTCGATAATGGCATTGCATCTTCGAGCCGTTTGCCAAGAACATCGGTTCGTGATATTCCGAATTCTTCTTCACACCGGTTATTGAACGAAATTATTCTTGTGTCTTTGTCAAAGACGGCGATCATTACCAGAGATGAATTGAGAATAGACTCCGCAAAATCGCGTTGCGATTTTAATTCGCTTGTGCGTTCGTTTACTTTCACCTCCAACTCCTGCGCCTGTTGTTCGGCCAGATGTCGCGCATCGAGAATTTCCTGGTTCTGTGTCTCGATATGTTGCATCATATTGTTGAACGCATCCGTCAGCACGCCAATCTCGTCGTCGGTCATTTTTGTTGCGCGCATCGAATAATCATTCTGCTTTGAAACGTGGATCGTAGTTTCAGCGAGTGAAATTATCGGTACTGCAATCTCTGCCTGGTATTTACGGGATAAAAGATAAGCGAGGAAAAAAGCGAGCGTCATGATTACACCAGCTATCACAGAATAAAGCAACAATCTTTCATACAGATCATTGATTGAACGATGGATGTAAACAATGCCGAGGTGTTTGTTGCCCTGATTGACGGATGTAAATATTTTAATTCCCGACGAAGTAAACGAAACTCCATTTCGAAGGGGTTTGCGCGGAAAGTCATTTTTGGTAAGCATGTCGGGGTAGATTGCAAAAACTTTTCCCGTAGAATCGTATAGCGCTGCCTTTTCAATATTGCGTGCCCCCTGCAACGCTTGTAAAATTTCCTGTGCATCGGCTTCGTCGTTAAATGCAAGGGAACCAGTCGAGTTTGCTGCAATAATATTGCTGATTCCTATCATTTGCTGTTCTGTCACCTGCCTGTAGGAAAAAAACTCATAGAACAGAAACGACGCGAATGTTAGCAGTAATACTGCTGCGCTTGTCACGAGCATGACGCGCATCAATTTCGAGCGGATGGAAGTATTCTGCTTTAACATTACTTTTTATGAATATCGGCTAATCGCAACAACTTTGAACTGATGACTAGTCCGGCATTGGTTGCGGCCTCCTGATTTATCTCAAGCTTGATTTTTTCATTTTGTTTGAAGAACCGGACAACCCCATAGTCCATAAAATCCTCGCTGTCACTTACCGTGAGAACAGGTTCGCCAGACAGCTTTTGAATATCCTTTGCATTCGTTTCGACATAAGATGGCGAAAGGAACAGCATGTGCGATTTTCCGACCTCTTCAATGTTAGCACCATGCTTCAGAATAACAGGGTGGCCTTTGATAGTCTCGTCTTTGAGTACTTCCGCCAGACTTGTTCCAAAAACATTGTCTCCCACCACGGCCACGATAAAAGGGTCTCCAGGTTCGCCGAGGCTTTCAGGTGGCCATTCAACAAAATGTAAAAAGTTATAGATAAACACCGCCTTAACCTGGTATTCATACGGTGTTTGACCCCGGCTTATTATTGAAGCAAAGGCAAAGCATAACATTAGTATACCTCTCCCAAACTTGAGACAGGCATTGATAGAACTGCGACTTGAAGCGTATTTAATTATAAACGCCATGTTATTCTTCCAAAAACATGTCTTGGAATACGGGTTGTATTCATTTCACTATGATACTTAGCGTATAAATTTTGTCCGACAAGGGCGAACTCAACTTTTTCGTATTCCCATGCCAGCCTTACATCGAAAGTGAAGTATTCGGGTACACGGGCGGTAGCAAAGCTGGCAGGAATATAGTCGAGGTAACGCGCAACGACATCGAAGTGGATATTTGCTGGTAAAGTAAGCATTGATTGAAGCCCCGCCATATGTGTTGCATCATTGCTGAGATAAGCAGGATCGTGCATTCTTCCGGGACTCGCGCGAAGATCCTTTCCAAAATAAGTGAAACCAGCGCGAATCCTCCATCGATCGGAGAGCTGATGAAAGCCTGAAAACTCGCCGCCCCACGTTTCGGCGACGCTGCCATTTTGAATCTGATAGGTATTCGTTCCAGGCAATGTTTCAACGCTATACAAGTCATGGTATTCGTTGTAAAAGCCAGCCAAAGACAAAGATGATTTCTTCGTTGGCTGTGATCTGAATCCAATTTCATAGGCATGCATTTTTTCTGATGTAAAATTTGGCCCTCCCGCAACGCTTAGTACTTCCGGTGGCTGCGGTTCAAGCGGGAGAAAGTAATCTACGTCGAAACGACTCGGCGCACGTACCGCGCGTGAGGCTGCTGCCCATAGCGTATGATTCGGGCTAACCGCAAATGCCAGGCGAACACTTGGCTGCACATCAAGACCAGAAAAAATGTTGTGCTGAAACTTCGATCCAACCGTGAACGTGACTTTACCGATTTCGATTTCGTCCTGAACAAAGGCACTATAAAGAGGCATGGTACGTTCCTCGGGTAAAAGACCTACATAGATTGTTCGGTTATAAAGCTCATCATGAACCAAACGATAACCTAAACCCCATAATAGCGTATTGTGAGCATTTATTACAAATCGGTGCTGAAAATCGATATCATACGTTTCGAGTTCATCCGCAACCCCGGCATCGTCTCGCCAATAGCGATCATAGTATGTTTGGAGGATAAGTTCTGATTTCTCAGAATAGGTATGCGTCCATCTGGCGAGCAGGTTTTGAGAATCGAATGGTGAACCTTCACCTGCGGTTTCGCGTACCCCTTTTTGAACGTCGCCTTGAATGGTCAAGTTGTCTTTCTTATTTTCATTCCAGTCTACGCGGAACCCTGCTTCAATGAAACCCCAGGCATCACCAGCGTCGGTTCCATCCGCCAGCGTAAAGCTTTTGCGGGTCAGTCGTTGGGCATATGCACGGTAATGCAATTTTTCGCTGATCGAAGACCCGTAGCGCGCTGCTATGAGGTCTTGATTATAAGTACCAAACGCCCCTGTAACGAACAGCCCATGTGTATCTTTCGCAGACTTAGTTATAATATTGATCACACCATTAACCGCGTTTACACCCCAGAGCGTACCGCCGGGCCCGCTGATGACTTCAATCCTGTCAACGTCTTCCAACAAAACATTTTGAAACTCCCATAACACGCCGCCAAAGAGCGGAGTGTAAACGGTTCGTCCGTCAATCAGCACCAATAGCTTATTGGCAAATACCGTATTAAATCCCCTTGTCCCAACGAGCCACGCACTTGATGTAAGCTGGGAAATTTGCAGGTTCGTCGCTAAGCGCAACGCTTCGGGTATTGTCGTTGCGCCTGATCTTTGAATTGCTTCATTTGTAATCACCTGAATCGCAGAAGCAACCTCACTCAAAAGCTGAGCACTTCGCGCTACCGATGTTACCTCAAGGCTCATCAGCTGTTCAATACTCAACGACTTAAGTTTTTTGATATCGCTCTGCGCATATCCATCATTGAAAACAAAAAGCATTGTCAGCGTCGCGAGGCACGCAATGCGGTTTACTTCAAACCGTGTTGAGCACATTTGATTATCATTTGTCAAAGCCATAACAGAAGTGGTGTGTTTGAATTCTCATTATAGCAAGTGGGATTCGGGGAATGTAAATATGACAAATTTTCCCAATTACCCGCGCGAAATTCCGCATGCCATTCAACAACTGACATTTTAAAATTTTTGAATGTTGGATTTTTCTTTAGCTTTGAACCGATAACTAACTAAATCAACTTATGAATAAGACTCTCTCTGCCTTTATGGGGGCACTGTGTGTGCTGTTCAGCATGCACCTCACCGCTCAGGAAAATTCACCAAAATGGAAGCTCGAACTAAAAAATAAGGCAAAATGGATGAAGATCCTGCCGAATGGTTCTGTACTCGTTACAACAAATAATGATCTGCATGTCGTTGATCCAATCACGCAAAAAATTGTGTGGACGCTCGAAGGCATTGGCAATGTAGAGCAAGAAGACTTTACTGAGATTGGCAACACGCCATTCGCCATGTTTGATAGCGAAAACCCGCTAAAGGGATTAAAGGCGCAAACAAATATTATCAATTTCACTAACGGCAGGGTTATCTACAATACCAAAGAAGAGAATCTGGTGATCCGTGAAAAAACACCATTGCTGGATCTGGGAGCTATTCTTCTCGAAGTGAAGCAGGACAAGAAAGCAATGTTAGTCCTTGTCGACATTGAAACAGGGCAAACGCGTTGGACACACGAACTGCCGGATCGCAAAATGGGAATCGGCATTGGCGCATTGAAACAGAGTCTGAAGTCGATGCTTGATGCAACGCCGGTTTCGGATCTGGACGGAAACATTCTTTTTCCTGATGACAAGATCCTGAAGCGAATCGATGGTGTCACTGGAAAATTGCTATGGCAAAGTGAAAATGAAAAGTCGGTCGGGCGTTTGAATTTTTCCAACGATGGCGCGGTCGTTTATGCTGGAGCCGGAAAAATAATGCGGGCACTCGCAATAAAAGATGGAAAGGATCTTTGGAAGGAGCCTGTAAAACTGCCGAGCGATTTCAGGATGCTCATCCCAACGTCTAACAATGAGATGTATGTGATAACAGAATATCATATCAACAGAATTTCGAACTCGATGGGTAACGATGTTTGGAAAAAGCCGTATACGATTCCGACGTCATTTCAGAATATCCAATTTACCCAGGACGGGCTGTTGATTTTTGGAAGCGACGACGAGCGCTCATCGTTCAGTCACATTTCGGCGTCAGGTGCATCATTGTGGAAGCGTGCTTATGAAACCGACCTGCCAGTTGCCAGCTATGAACTAACGTCCAAAGGGATTCTGTTTGCTAACGCAGAAGAGGCAAACATGATCGATCTGAAAACCGGCGATGACACCATCTGGAAGAAGCGCATTAAGCTAAAAGGTAGCCCCGTAACTTATGTTGACGATAAGCTGGCGCTGATTTATGCGGAGAAAAAATTATTCCGGGTTGATATGGAGACATTAAGCTATCAACAGTTAACAGAGGAAATTAACTTTAAAGGTAGCGATGAAGATGTTCAACAGATTGAGCTGGTCGCATCAGGTTATTTGTTGTCTTCACAGCAAAACATGACGCTGGTAACGCCTGATGGTTCGATCAAATATTCACTTTACTACAAGCCCGTATCCACGGGTGGAACTGCCGGAAAGATTCTTGGCACAGCTGCAAAGATTTATGCCACGGCAAACAGTTTGGAGATGACACAGGACCCAAATAATCCTAACACATACAACGTGCAACGGTCAAAGAAAGGAGACGCAATAGTTGGAGATATCAACGCGATCATCGCCAACAGAAAAAATTCCTTCGCAACGCAGGATTGCAACTACATCATGACAAAAATTGAGGACGGCGAAAATAAGCGTGTCGGGATGGTGAAGATTGACAAGGCTACCGGCGAGGAAAAAGGAAAGATCGTTCTTAACACGCAGGATCCGATCTATGAAGTCGACGAACCAACAGGACAGCTTATCGTAGTTTCGAACGGGCTTGCGTCCGGTTGCGAGGTCGCGTCGTTTGGCTTGTAAAAAGTATTAGGTTTATATGTATGAATCGGTGCCCCGAAAGGGCACCTTTTTTTTCTAATTTTCCTGGCTACTTTCCGTAGTGGACAAATGGAGCCCAGATGTTTGTTGCGGTGAATGCGGTGCCAAATTCACCGTTAATGAATTTGCGTTTCATGATATTGACAGCCTCATCATATGTTTTACCCTTGTTTTCCGTAAGATCATACAGGCCTGTCATGAAATGCATCGTTCCTTCATCGCTGACAGGCCAAAGAGATACGATTGCGCGATTGGCACCCCCAACGAGTAGCGATTGCGTGAGACCGGTCACGCCCTCCCCGCCATAGATTTTGCCGAGGCCGGTTTCGCAAGCACTAAGGATCGCCAATTCGGCATGCATATCAAGTTGTGAAATCTCAGGCGCTGTGAGGTAACCATCTTCGCTTCCCTGCATGGTTGGAAAAATGCACATCGCTACTCCGGATAATTGTGGGATTTGCGGAATGGCAAAACCGTGCGTAGCCAAGTGAACAATCTTGTAGTTCTTTAGTTCACCAGATGCAGCCATGGCTTTGATCTTATTCTCCGTCATTTGCTCACCGGTAAATACATCAACTGGTTCCTTAACCAATTTTGAAATTGTTTGTACCTCCGCCAATGTCCCGGGCAAATAATTCAACTGGCCGAAGCCAAGCGCGGCGTAGATTTCGCGCTGCGGTCTTTTGATAAACGTATTATATGCGGCTTGAGACTGCAGGGCCATCATCTTATCTACTCCTCTGATTCGCTCAGCAGTTTCGCGCATGTTCTGATAAATTGCACCTCCCATTGCGAGCAGTGCTTTTGGTTGATGCTGATAGTTTCTTCTACTAATAATAGTTTTCACTTCAGGACTTTGCGCATAACGAATATCAAGTCGTTCGACAAGGTATTTCGCGTCAGGACCGATGAGGGTTTCAAAAGGTAAAAAATTGAATATGCCATCGGGCATCATTATAACTTTTTTAATGCCATTGAGTCGTGACGCGATCGGCGCAATAAGAAGGTCATTATATGTTCGCAAAAACTCTCTTCGGATGGGCGCTATCGCGGCGTCGTTGCTTTGCAGTAATTCACGAGTAAGCTGCATCATATCATCTACGTCATTTTGCGACAACTGCGAAAAAGACGGTTCCTGCTGATTTACTGGCTTGTAGCCTGGTTTTTTTGCCGCCGAGCTTATACGATCTAAGTAACGTTGCTTGAGGGAGAGAAACACATCCGTCTGGTCGACTTGAACAGCGTAGGACTGGTTGCTAGTAACCAGGTGAATAATCATCTGTCCTGGTGCCATCTGAGAGTAGATTATAGTAGCTTCATCAGCCGCAAGCAGTGATTGATATTGCGCAAGATTTGTGAGGTTTCCCGCATCTTTTTTTCCCAATAGTTCTGCAAGCACCCTGCCTCGTTGTAGATTTTGTATTTCGAACAAACCTTCGCTATCACCAAGAGCTGTTAACGACGAAACAAGGAAGGAATAGCTTGCTTGGTTCTGACTCATGAAATTCAGCTTTAGTTCGCCATCAAGTTCATTTCGAATTTCTTCAGCCATGTCCACAGAGCGACGGAAAACTTTGACCGCATTCCGATGGTTGTTCGCTGCGTAATACATTGCCCCAAGATTATTGATCCGCGTTTGAGCTGTGATATAGTCCTTTTTCTGAAGTGCAAAATTCGTCGATTCGTTGGTAAGCGTAAATGCGCGGTCATACTGGCCCACTTTGAAAAAGTACATTGCATACATCGCCTTGGCGTCGGCGACAACCTCCGATAGGCCTGCGCTTGTTGCAATCTGAATTGCATTGTCAAAATTTTCGCGGGAACTGTTAATATCTGACTGAGTATTTCCGGTTTCATAACCCATGCCTAAGAACATATGTCCAAATGCCTTGAGTCTTGCATTAGTTACGCGGTCTGCTGCCTCGCATTGTGTGAGTAACTTCCCATATTGAATTACTTCGTCTCTTTTGTCCGCGCGTTCTGCTATACTGCGAACTAGGAACAAGAAAAACTGCCCTTTGTCCATTCCAAAAACAGCAGGAACAGCATTCGCGTGACGTACATAGGAACTCAGCAATGCATATATCTTTTGATCGTCAAAAGCATTGTAATAAAATTCCGCCATGCGCGTGGCAACAATAATCCGCGTCAGTGGGGAGATGACCCGATGCTTCGGCAACTCGGCCAATGCCAACTCAAAAGCTGCATAGGAAACCTGCGGATAGTTATAAAGGGCGAATAATTTTCCCACCTGAACAAGGACGAGTGCCTTGACGTAGCCATACGGTTCGGAAAAAACCGACTCTTTGATTGCAATCTCACATTCCTTCACTGAAGCTTCAAAATTTTGCTGCTGAGCATACTGCACAGCATTCGTGATTGCCTGGCCAACCCGCTGGAATGACTTGTCACGGTTTTCCGACAACTGGTGTACATTCTGCTTCAACTTTCGAAAGACTTCCGGATTAATCCCCGCGTTAATTAAATCATCACAATCCTTGAGGATATTATCCACGGCATCTGTCGTGATGGAAAGGAAGAAGTACGCTTTCAAGTACTGTTCCGCCTGCGGATCGTTTGTTGCCAGCAATACATAGGCTTTCGATAAATACGGAACATCGTATATCTGATCCAGCATTAACGCATTATCCGCATGAAGGGTCGCGTTCTGATAGTCTCCTCTGATTAGATAGCACCACGAAGCCATTATTTGACCATTCGTGTGCTCTGGCATCAATCGAAGAACTTCTTTAAACCCTTGCAATGCGGAACTGAAATCTTTTTGCTGAGAGAATTGATACGCCTCGGCAAAAATCCGATCAGCCTCTTCATTGTTTTGGGCATATGTTCGCAGCGAGCAACAAACCAAGATGAAGAGGGCGCAAGAAAAATAACGCATACAGATTGGAATTTATCTCCAATGTTAGGCAATCATGAAGTGAGGCTGAATCCGTGCAGGCCCTTAAAATCATATCCGTGCATAAGGGTATTTGCCGTAAGTGGGAGACGAGTGATCTTGCTTTATGAATGAAGAAGTACGCTCGCAAGGGCAAATCATTATGGCGGTGATCTATCTTGGACTTTCAATACCGATTGGATTGCTTTCGTTGGGTTTTCTTTTCAGCTATCCCGACGAGATCTGGTATCTGGGAATCCTGCTCGCAACCTCGTCCGGATTGCTTATCTATAGCGGGGCATTTCAGATACGAAAAGTAAGATCCAATCAACAAACGGATGCTTTAAAAATCGTGGAGCTCCACAAAAAGGTTTCTGTGCACCGGCATGAAGTTGCGAACGCTGCAGGCAGCAAACCCGGAACAAACCTGTCCTCCGAAACAATTCGGGACTTGTCTGAACAACCTATCCGTTGGGTCATCAATGCTGATACATGGAAAAGTTTCATTCGCATTGAGGGAAGATATCGAACGAATGAAACGATAATGCTTATCCTTGTCGGGACACTAATCTTTACCTATGTCTTGCATGGCGAGATGATCGATCGCTGGATTGCATCATTTGTTGTAGCTTTCATTTCATCCGCACTCCTTTTCGGATTACGTTTGAAATTAAAACAGGCCACACTGAATGGGGCTAGTTCCGCGCCTGTAGAACTAATTATTGACGACGAGAAAGCCTGTATCAACGGCAAGCTGTTTTACTTTCGAAATGACGAACGCCGGCTGCATCGCGTCAATCTTGTAACTAAACAAGGAATGACGATGCTTGAATTCACCTACAGCTGGATGACACGAAAAGGAAGAACGGAAGACTCTTTGTTGCTTCCGATACCTGACGACAAAAAGGAAGATGCCGAAGTAATCTTACGATACTTTACGTGAACAAAAAAGTCAAGCCCCATGCGGTTTTGTTGATTTTACCCTTCTGAATTGTGCTAAGCCTTCGGTCAGGATCCGCAGAGTATCCGATGTAGAACCGATTACTTTTTTCTGACTTTAAAAGATAAACGTAGAACAAAAAAAGGAGATGCCTCGAGCATCTCCAGTTAATGTACCCCGGGCGGGACTTGAACCCGCACAGCTATTACTAGCTATCCCGATTTATCGGAACGTGTCTATAAGCCACTCAAGATATTTCTGCTCTTTTTGGATTTAATTTCTCTTTCCCTGCGAATCGCCGAAACCTCGTCTGCAAATTCTTCCGTGTAAACTCTCGTCCACGGTCGATGAATTTTTGTTGATGTTACTTTTCCAGAATTATGCTGAATGAGCCTTCGGTCAGGATCCGCAGAGTATCCGATGTAGAACCGATTACTTTTTCACTTTAAAAGATAAACGTAGAACATAAAAAAGAGATGCCTCGAGCATCTCCAGTTAATGTACCCCGGGCGGGACTTGAACCCGCACAGCTATTACTAGCCACAGGATTTTAAGTCCTGCGTGTCTACCAATTCCACCACCAGGGCAAAAACAGATCAGAAAAACTTTCCAGAACTGCCTTAAAATAACAATCCCCTCCGTTCAGAGGGGTTTGTTGAGCGGGAAACGAGACTCGAACTCGCGACCCTCACCTTGGCAAGGTGATGCTCTACCAACTGAGCTACTCCCGCTTATTTTGCCTCTAGCTTTCGCTAAGGGACTGCAAATTTAATATCACGGTGTAAATTTCCAAATCCCGTAGGTTTTTTAATTGAAAACCATGGCTATCTACGAATGACTGATCAGACTGGCAGTTTCTGGCCTTCCAATTCCCTTTTCAGCTCTACCGCATGCCTTTTATTTCTTGAATATTTTATGTGCTTCGGCACGCCCTTTAAATCCCAGATCAGTCCGACGGCTGCAAGGCTTTTCAGGATGTAATATGTGATGTCGATCTCCCACCAAAAAAATCCCTGACGCGAAGCCGTTTCGTAGTAGTGGTGGTTGTTATGCCATCCTTCACCAAGCGTGAGCAGCGCCAGCCACAAGCTGTTTTTCGATTCGTCGTTTGACTCATAGCGCTGGAATCCAAACTTGTGCATGATAGAATTGATCGAAAATGTTCCATGATAAAGAATCACCGTGCTGAGGAAAAACCCAATAAATAATGTTGACAGTCCGTGATGCGTAAACATCAATAAAATGCTGCCGCCATTTACATATGCGCCAAGTGCCGTTACGACAATTGCCAGCATTACAGGTGGAACTAAGTAATGTTTGTTTAACCAAACAAGCTCCGGGTATTTCGCATAATCGCCGATCGTTTTAAAATCGGTTTTTTTAAAGTCCGGTCCCACGATCCAGCCAATGTGCGAATACCAGAAACCATAGATTTTCATCGAATGTGGATCAGCAGGTGTATCGCTATGGCGATGATGATGCCGGTGATGCGCAGCCCACCATAACGCCCCCTTTTGTGCGGACGTCTGCGCCATGAAAGCAATTATAAACTGAAACCAACGGGACGTATTGTATGAACGATGAGCAAAATAGCGATGATAACCGCCCGTTACCCAAAACATTCTGAACACATATAGGAATGCACACACGATCCAATCGAACAATGTGGCGCCGGTCCAGATAGCGGCTAACGGAATAAGGTGGACAACGGCAAACGCGATCTCCTGTTTAAGGATAGGTTTGCTTCTTGCTTCAGGATTTACAACAGTTTGACTCATGTCACGTTTCAACAGCAGAGGTCGAATTTACGTTCGCACACATCTGCCAGATTCTGAATGCGAACAAGCAGACAAAGGTCGGGTGTAAAAAGGAGAATCCGAACGGAACGTTAGGAAATTATCGGGATTCCATTTAAATGGTAGAATTCGAAGCTTGAATGCCTATTTAGCCAGCTGTTAACTATTCTGATTTCTTTAGCAGGCTTAATACTTCATTTAACTTAAGCAACGCCTCCACCGGGCTTATCGTGTTGATGTCAACTTTCAAAAGCATTTGTTGGATCTCGGCAAAGCGCGGATCACTTTCGAATAGACTCATCTGTGGCGTGGGTTTCGGAATTTCCTGGATCGCTTTCTTTTCGTTCTTATGCCTGTCCTTTTCCAGGAAATGAAGAATCTCATTTGCTCTGAATACAACTTTGTTTGGCATCCCTGCAAGCTGGGCAACGTGAATACCAAAGCTATGCTCGCTTCCACCTTCCTTCAACTTGCGCATGAAGATGATCTTGTCGGCAACTTCCTTCACCGAAACGTTGAAATTTTTTACCCGCGTGAGGTCTTCCTCCAGCTGGTTAAGCTCGTGGTAATGCGTTGCAAAAAGCGTCTTCGGCTTACAATCTTTCGAACCGTGATTATGAAGATATTCAACAATAGCCCATGCAATCGAAACACCATCGTAGGTACTCGTGCCACGACCAATCTCATCCATTAAGATCAAGCTGCGATGACTGAGGTTGTTAAGAATGCTGGCAGTCTCGGTCATCTCAACCATAAACGTTGATTCTCCGCGCGACAAGTTATCGGATGCGCCGACACGCGTGAAAATTTTATCAACGATGCCAATCGAAGCCGCATCCGCGGGAACAAAGCTTCCGATCTGCGCAAGCAAAACAATCAATGCAGTCTGTCGCAGCAAAGC
>DASPJN010000122.1:0-13895 GCA_035628595.1 Chryseosolibacter sp. | reverse complement strand
GATGAAGAAAAACAGGAACGTTCCCAAGATTTGTGATTTCATCGTGTAAACTTCACTTGTTCGCGATCCCTTAAACGGATCAAAGATGATCAGGATTACTGAAAGGAACATCACCCCGACGAAGATCTTGTTGAACACTTCATCCTGAATTCTCGACGCGAGCATCGATCCGATAAACCCACCAATCATCGCCGACAAGCCCAGGTAGATACTGTAGGGAAGAGGCAGTTCAACGCCTTTGCTTCGGAAGCCAGTCGCGGCAAAAATATTTTGAAAAAGTATTGCCACACGACTTGTTGCATTCGCGCTTGTGATCGGTAGTCCGAGAAACGTAAGTATGGGAACAGAAAACAGTGATCCACCACCGCCAACCGTATTGAGAAACGCAGCTAAGAATCCGACGGCGATAACTATGGGTACTTCGTAAATCTCCACAAAAACCTTTGCATGAAAGATAGTTAAAAAGATTTTGAACGATCATCGCTTTGGTTTGTACAGATTAAACTATTCACAATTTAATTCTTCCGTGTGCGTTATGTATCGCGCGGGGAATAGTGAGATTACTTTAAAATAGCTTCATGAAGTTTTTTGCCCTCATGTTCTTCCAGGTTGCCGCAGTCATTGTCGCGGCGCAGGGAAGAAAGCAGTTTATCAGGCCACTGCAATTTTCAATTACGCCGGGGATCAGCACGAATGGCATTCACCCTGGTGGCTATAGCAATTACATTTCACTCAACCTGACGTCCGGATATTCCGCTGCGAATTATCTTCTTGAAATCGCTGGCATATCCAATCTGAATGTGATCGAGACGCGCGGTCTCCAATTCGCAGGGATTGCCAACATGACAGGAGCGAATGCGTTTGCAGGCTTGTACGAGAAGGAGATTGTCAAAAAAGAGAAAGAGGGTTTTGAAGCGAACCTGTCGGGACTGCAAATAGCGGGTGTCACCAACGTTGTACTCGATAATGTTTTTGGCGCCCAGGTTTCAGGCGGCATCAATGGAAGTGGAGGCGCATTGCAGGGTGTTCAACTTGCAGGCTTGGTGAATGTTGTAAGGAAATATTCATTTGGCATTCAATTCGCCGGTGTTGGAAACGTGTCAGTTGAATCGATGGACGGAGTTCAGTTCGCAGGCGTATTCAACATCACTGAAGGCGGGTTGTTTGGGCTACAAGTCTCAATGATTAACAAAGCCGGGTTTATTGAAGGCATTAATTCTTTTAATAATACAAACCCGACTGGTGTTCAGATTGGGTTGGTGAATCATGCTAAAATCATGAATGGTTTTCAGATCGGCATTTTGAATATTGGCCGGCGAATGCAAGGCACGCAAGTCGGGCTGATCAATATTTTCAAGGATGGTAAAACGCTGGAAACGCGAGGCGGTACTTCCATCGGTTTGATAAACGTTGGTGCTACCGGGTATCTGTCCGTGTATGCGAATGAGCTATTTAACTTCAACGTTGAAGTGGCAACCGGCAATATCAAGAACGTGCGCATGAAGAATGACGCAGTTGAAATGCAATTGCAAAATGGTTTGATTTACGCGAAGAACTTTGGGTCAACGAAGAACTCGGAACAATGGGCGGTTGGTTACGGTTTTAAAAAATTCTTTTTCAATCGTTCAGCTTCACCGGGTTATAGCAAGCTTCGTTTGCTGGCGATCGGTTTCGACTTGCTGCACATTAATCACGATGAAGGAAAGTTTACACGTGATCTTAGCTTGATCACCCGCCCGCAGGTTATGGCGGGATCACGTTTTCATCCGAAAAATCGTGCTTTTTACTTTTTTGCGGCAGCTAGCTATAACGTTTACTTCACGGATACAGATGAATATATCGAAGGGTTTATACGCGAGGGCACGACAGCATCCGGCAAACGTGATCATTGGCCCGGTCTATCGCTCGGTGTTCTAATTCAATAACGTACACGCGTTGAACTTTAAACCTTGAACATTAAACCTTGAACCGTGTTTATCTAACCGCCACCTTCCTGATCATTTTCGAAAATATTGTCGGGAATAACCTTTTGATATATACACCCCAGACTTCTTTTCCACCAATGTATACTTCTTCTTTCTTCCGCTCGATCGCGTGAATGATTTTTTCTGCGCACCAATTTGCCGATTTTCCTCTATACTGCGCTTCATCCATTTTCTTTAATGGTGTCCCATCACCCGTAAGCGCCGCAAGTGTGATTGGCGTATGAATGAAGCCGGGGCAGATCATGGTTACCTTGATGTTGTCCTTGAAATGCTCTGCGCGCACAGCATCGAAAAATCCATGCAACGCATGCTTGGATGCCGCATAGCCTGACCGATATGGGGTTCCAAACTTGCCGGTGAGGCTGCTTACGTTGACAAAATGTCCCCCTTTTCTTTTAATAAAATGAGGAAGGATGCATTTTGTTAAACCGACTGCGCCGAAGTAATTTACTTCCATCAGTCTCCTGTCAACGTCGAGTTCCGTTTCTGCAACAAGCGAACGTTGACTTA
Source organism: Chryseosolibacter sp. (assembly GCA_035628595.1). Classification (GTDB taxonomy): domain Bacteria; phylum Bacteroidota; class Bacteroidia; order Cytophagales; family Cyclobacteriaceae; genus Chryseosolibacter. The sequence goes on along the minus strand of DASPJN010000122.1, from coordinate 11,400 downwards.
TGCCACCGTTATTGATTAAAATGTCTACATGACCAAAAATTTGGATTGCAGCTTCCGTCGATAGCTTTAGTGTCGATGTCTGAGAAAGGTCTATGGGTAAAACGCGGACAAACGGCTGAGCTTTTGCGTTGCAATTTCCTTTCACCCGTTCAAGCTCTTCCTTCCTGCGCGCCGAAAGAATGAGCTTCGCGCCTTTTTTTGCAAGGTGATATGCCAAGGCTTCGCCGATTCCGGATGAGGCACCGGTTAACCAGATTACTTTACCTGCCAGTGAAGACATACATTCAGGATTTTATTCTATCGTAAATCACAAAGTCGAACGCATAGGCATGCCGTTCGTCTTTGTCATGATGCTTTCGCAACACTTCTTTCCATTTATTTTTATCGACATTTGGAAAGTAAGTATCACCTTCCACAACAGCGTCGATTTCTGTGAGATAAAGCCGATCTGTCTGTTCCATCGTTAATTTGTAGATCTCGGCTCCACCGATCACAAACAGTTCTGTTTCACCTGCGCTTTCCGCGATGTTAATTGCTTCCGTTACATCGTTTAGTACAATACAATGCGGCGCTTCGAAATCCTCTTGACGCGTTATTACAATGTTGATCCGGTTCGGAAGTGGTTTGAATTTCGAAGGAAGAGAGTCGTAATTTTTTCTTCCCATAATGACGTGATGACTTTTGGTTGTCTCCATGAAGAATTTCATATCATCAGGGAGTTTCCAGGGTAAATCATTATCTCTTCCGATCACTCCATTTTTAGATACTGCCGCAATTGCTGATACGATCATGATCCTTAACCTTAAACCTTAAACCTCAAACTTTAAACCTTAAACTATCTTATTCCCCCTGAGAAATTCATTCACAGCCATTCGTTTTTTCCCCTCTGGCTGGAGCTCGTCAATCGATATCCAGTCGTCCAACGTCTTTATGTAAATATAATTTTTATTGTCAGAGTTAATCGTTCCTGGCATTTCCTTATCAGTCTTATCCACAACGGAAACATTGAAAAGTTTATAAACTTTGCCATTAAGTAATGTCCAGGCAGCAGGGTAGGGGCTCAGTCCTCTTATAAAGTTACGGATGGCCGATGCGGATTGGGACCAGTTGACCTCACAGGTTTCTTTGAAAATTTTTGGAGCATGTTTGATGTCGATACCATGGGGTTGCGGCATGGAAGGATAACTCCCTTTCTGAATTGCCTGCACAGTTTTTAAAACAAGCTTTGCACCTTTATGCATGAGTCGCTCGTAAACCGTTCCAACATTGTCATCGTCGCTGATGGTTTCCTTCTCCTGGAAGATGATACTTCCGGTATCAATCTCATGTTTGAGGAAAAATGTAGTGACACCAGTTTCTTTTTCACCATTCATGATCGCCCAATTGATTGGCGCTGCACCGCGATATTGTGGTAGCAATGATCCATGGAGATTAAACGTGCCGAATGATGGCATCGACCACACTACTTCGGGCAACATCCGGAATGCAACAACAATCTGAAGGTTTGCCTTAAAAGTCTTCAGCTCTTCGATAAATAACGCTGATTTTAAGTTTGTCGGCTGGAGCACCGGAAGGTTGTACTTTAATGCGCATTCTTTTACCGGCGATCCGACAAGTTTCTGTCCACGGCCTTGAGGTTTATCTGGCGCCGTAATCACAGCTACAACATTAAATCCGTTTTCAACAAGAATTTCCAGGGAAGGCACTGCAAATTCAGGTGTTCCCATAAAGATGATGCGTAGGTCGGTCATACGCGGCCTAAGTTAATAAACGAGCTGTTACCGCAACGGCAGAAATATAAATTCATGACGTTTGTTTATATTTTGAATGGGCTTAACCCTTGTATTGTTCGTAATCGGAAAAAGCGTTGGAGCACGCATGATCGTACCCATCATTACTAATCGCCGACGGTCGTGGTCGTGAAGAGGATTCAATTGCATTACCTTAATAGCCGAGTAGATTGCTAGAATTAGCCTATTCTTGTTATTTAATGATAGCACGGCTACATTTGCGCTAAATTCACTTTAAAAAAAGTGATCAAACCTTAACTAACCAATGAAAAAAATTCTCTCTTTTTTGGGTGCGACAACGTTTTTTGTTTTTAGCAGCTGCGATGAAAATGATAACACGCCCCCTGATACGACCAAGCCCGAAATTATTATTACATCGCCTTCTGAGGCTGATTTTTATCAAGATGATATAATCATCACTGCCTCAGCAACGGACAACGCTGGGGTCACAACGATGGACATTTATTTTGATGGGACGTTGGTTCATTCAAATTCAGCTGATGAAATTACAGCCACCGTTAGCACCACCGACTATGAGGATGGCCCGCACATCCTAAAAGTTGTAGCAAAAGATGCTGCTGGAAACGAAACCAGCATCGCGCGGTCTGTCACTCTTCTGAATACCGTCATCACACTGAATATTCTTTCATTTTTGCCGGCCGAGAATACAGATTATTATTATTATTTGCTTGACGAGGAGAACAAGCAAGCCAGTGATGTTATTAAGGTGACAGCCAATACAGCAGAGATTAAATTCAGTACGCCAGCCAATCATACAATTAACACAAAGTATACGCTGGCGGCATTTGAACGTCGGGAAGGCCATGAATTCTTTTCAGACGTAAGTCAGATTAATATGGCGGCCGGGTATCGCCAGGGGTCTTATAATAAGTTGGTTGGTCAGCTTCCAAGTTCAACAATAAGCAGCACGGCATCTCATACTGTGCATCTTCAGGATTTTTCAAATCCGTTGCTCGTAAATGCTCACAGCGGTCCGTTTGGTCTCTTTCTTCCTCATTCGGGTTCGAGCTTCTCTATCCCGTTAGAAGAGGATGGGGCCGATGCTTACCTTGCAGTTTTGCCGAGTTATGAAGAAGGGCCGGTATACAAATTACTCTCGAATCTAACGTCAGGGTCTGAAACTGATTTGAATCCCGAGGATTTTACGCCAATGGATGGTGTAGACATTGCTGCATCAGATGGAGTCCTCAGCACTGTATCCGTTGTTGAGGGATTTAAAACGGAGGGGGATTATTCGCAAGGACGATTGGTGTGGCTAAACTATACTGGTGCCACCAGCCCACTTCAATACGTGATGCAAATGTATTATCCCGGTAATCACTTTCCAGAGTATCGGTCCTTTATGAACGAAACTTTCATGGACACAGGCGAGGATTATCAGGTATTCGGAGCCACCCCGCCATCGGAATTTAAAAGAATCAGCGCAGAGGTGATAGGTATTAGCCAAACGACCACAACGTTGTCGGCGGAAATTCAGGGAACGTATGATTACGTTATTTTGAATGGCGGCATTTACAGCTCAGACCCGTCTATCGACAGTTATACGTGGTCAGTTACGCTTTCAGCTGAAGATGCAGCCGCAGGCTGGTTGCTACCTGAAGTGCCGCAAGAATTGATCGATCTTTATGATTTTCCTCCGTCATCTGAATGGCAAAGCGCAGTTACTGTGAGCATTGGAGATTATTCCGGATTGGAAGGGTATGAAGAGTACTTTGAAAGTAATTTTAACGATATCACACTTGGCTGGAATTATTTTTCATGGGCAAAACATTCAAGAGAATTTTTGTTTAAGTACAAAAGATTTGACCAGGCAGGAGGGAAAAAGCAAGATTCATCTCCGTTTCATTTTTTACCGAATGGCCACATGGATTTGCGGCCGGGTGACGCCGGGTACTTCCCATCGAACAGAATACATGTGAGGTAATCGTTAAAATTTACGATTTGAAGTAGAAAGATTTGTCAAATATTGCATTGGTGTCATGTCGCCAATGCAATATTCACTTCAAGTATGCCCCATTGAGACGCACGTAACATCGGCATTCTAACCCTCGAATTATATTGCTTCACGACAGGCAACCAAAAAAGCGCTCACTCCTTTAACGAACTCCTCATATACTTTTTACAAATCGGGCATAGTTCCCACACATGTCCTCGCGCAGGACAATACTTTCTTCCGAAGTAGATGATCTGCAAATGAGCCTTGTCCCATTTTTCTTCCGGGATGAGGCGTTTAAGATCTTTTTCGGTTTGCTCGACACTCTTTCCGTTCGTCAATCCCCAGCGGTGGGCGAGACGATGGATATGCGTATCAACCGGAAATGCGGGTATGCCGAAGCACTGAGTCATCACCACAGAAGCCGTCTTATGCCCAACGCCCGGGAGTTCTTCAAGCTGTTCGAACGTAGTCGGCACATGTCCATCATATTTGTCGATCAATATCTGCGAAAGCTTGCTGATTGCTTTCGACTTTGCTGGCGATAAACCACAAGGCCTGATGATTTCCCTGATCTGATCGACAGGTATCTTTGACATGTCAAACGGATTGTCAGCCAAACGAAACAACGTCGGGGTGGTTTTGTTGACGCGTTCGTCGGTACATTGTGCCGACAGCAGTACGGCGATCAGCAGCGTATAAGGGTCTTTGTGATCAAGCGGGATATCGGGATCGGGAAAATACCTATCGAGGATTTTCAGAATATCCTTTACTTTCTCAGCCTTGGTCATGTGCGTTACGGATAAAAGAGATATTGCTTACGTTTCTCATTGTATGCAGCGAGGGCCTGTTCCCAGCTTCGGCGGATGTCGTCTTCGGTAACACCTCTGGTGATCTGTTCACGCAGCGTCGAGGTTCCCACATGCGTGTCGAAGCTCTTGCTGTTAAAGAACTTATCTTTCTCTGGAAACGCATTGTAAATATCAATAAGATATTTGAGGTCGAGTTTTCGTTCAGCCACTACGTTGCGTAAGTCTATTCCGTAACACACTTTGTTTTCGTACGGTGGATTTTTCGACATACCCGGAATGCTTTCCGGCGTAAACGCAAATGACAAGTCTTTTAAGTCGGGGTGCCCAACCACCTGGAAGGGAAATGTCGTCCCGCGGCCAACACTCATGATCGTTCCTTCAAACAACCCGAGCGAGGGATAAAGACGTATAGCCTGATCGTTAGGCAGGTTCGGCGATGGCTTCTCCGACAACGAATACTCATCTTCATGACGCCAGTTGCGCAGTTTTACGATATCCAGTTCGCACTTTACTCCGCCATTTAACCATCCTTCCCCATTGATCATCATCGCGAGTTCTCCCACGGTAAGACCATGAACAAGTGGTATCGGATGCATGCCGAGAAAGGATTTAAAGGAAGATTCAAGCACCGGCCCGTCGGTATAATTTCCATTGGGATTGGGACGATCAAGCACGATCATTTTTTTATTGTTCTCCGCACATGCTTCCATTACGTAATGCATCGTGCTGATGTAGGTGTAAAACCGAACGCCCACGTCCTGAATATCAAAGACAACAACATCGATGTCCGCCATTTGTTCTGGTGTTGGTTTCTTGTTCGCGCCATAGAGCGAAATAAGTGGAAGCCCTGTTCTGATATCCTTGCCATCTTTCACCTGCTCACCTGCATCGGCCGTCCCACGAAAACCGTGTTCGGGAGCAAAGATCTTTATAAGCTTTACACCTGAGGATAACAAGGTATCTGCTAGATGCGTCTTGCCGACAAGCGACGTGTTGTTTACAACCAGGGCAACGCGTTTATCGGCAAGTTTTGGCAATAACAAACCAAGTTGATGGGCACCGAGCACCACAGGTAAAAATTCTTTCTGTGGAAGGTCGATATCAGGTTGCGGCTTTGACGATGAGGACGTCCCGGTCTTTACTCGACAGTTTAACAGCAATGTGCTTGTGAGCAATACGACAACGACTGATATCTTATTCATAGTGCTTATTTGAATCTGGCTGAGAATTGATATTTTGCAGTAAATCTATCGAAGAAAAGTTAGCAATAATTTGAAACTGTCTTACTTCATATCCAGAAAGATCACCAACGTGCAGAAGGAGGGTTTCGCATCTACTATTCATACTATTGCAATTTTCAGCGTAGCTGTTGGGCTTGCTGCTGCTATTGTTTCCTTTCTCATCATGAAAGGTTTTCAGGAAACAGTGAAGAATAAGATCTACAGTTTTAGCGGTCATCTGGTGATTACGCAGTTTACAATGAATAATTCGCCGGAAGAACGGCCGATGAATTACCGCATCGACATTTATAATCAGCAAAAACAGTTCCCGTTTATTCATCACATCCAGGAATATGCGCACAAGGCTGGGCTTGTAAAAACAGAAGATGAAGTAGTGGGTGTTGTCATTAAAGGGATTGGTGAAAGTTTTGATCAGGAAGCGTTTAAGGAGAACATGGTGGCGGGAAGATTTATTAATTTCCCGGACTCTGGGTACGCGAGAGAAATTGTTCTGAGTAAAACCATTGCCGACGTATTGCAAACAGATGTCGGGGATGAGATCATCATTCACTTTTTTCAGAACCCACCCCGTTTCCGAAAGCTGGAAGTCGTTGGTATTTACGAAACGAATCTCACCGAATATTACGACAGCAGGATTATTCTCGGTGACCTTCGGTTAATACAACGCCTCAACGACTGGAACGACAGCATCGCGGGTGGATTGGAAGTATTTGTGAAAGATGCGGAGATTGATGACGTAGGTGTGGCTATCGGCGAGATGATGGATTATGATCTGAATATTGAACGTGTAAGTGACCGCTACATGCAGGTCTTTGAGTGGCTCGACCTCCTCAGCAGACAGGTCAATATCTTTCTTGTGATCATTCTAACGGTTGTGTGTGTTAATATGATTTCCATTGTATTAATACTCGTAATGGAACGAACGCAAATGATCGGGATGCTGAAAGCATTGGGTGCGCGCGATGGATTTATCCGATCGATCTTTTTTTACAACGGCGTCAATCTGATCATCAAAGGACTTTTGCTTGGCAATTTGCTCGGACTTGGATTATGTTTTATCCAGTACAAGTTTCAGCTCATTAGGCTCAACCCGCGAGATTACTACATGAGCTTTGTGCCGATCAGCTGGCATTGGGATATTGTGCTGATGTTGAATCTGCTTACACTTGCCGTGGTCTCGATCGTGCTTTTCTTACCAACCATGGCGATCTCACGAATCAACCCAATCAAAGCGATAAGGTTCGATTAAACAAAATTAATTAGCGGACGCATCGACACCTGTTTATTTTTTTAAGCCAAATCTCCATCCCACATCAAAACTTATCAGATGTTCGTACTTGAATTCGGTTGTTGGTGATATTCTTAAGATTGTCGGCCGATAAACGAGTCCTAAAAGGAAATGTTTACTCACCTGGTAGTAGGTATTAAATGTTATTCCTAAGGAATTGCTCGCCCTGCTATATGGTTGTATTGTGGGTGGTGGTGCACCAAATCTTTCCGAGTAAGTAAGTTGCCAGATATTTCTTGAAAAATTTACTCCATAGCCAAAATGAAACCGAGCGACCTTATGATTATTTGTAAGGCTCAAATAGGCCGAAGCCATCCCTTCGGACGCTCCATAATGGTCTACGGCTGCCGGTACTGGTTCAGAAAAATCGCTAACGGCATTTCCTGTCAGACTTAAATATTGCTTTTCGGCGTGATAGTACTCAAATCCGACTGAGACTCCCCAAAAACCTGTATTAACTTTTTTGCCTTCATTTTCTGGTTGTAAGCTGAAACTATTGACGTAAGGGATCGACAGCTTTAAATCTACCTGTCCACTCTTTTTAGAAAATTGTTTAGAAAGAATCTTTTGAAAATTCCTACGAATGCGCGGCGTGATTACTCTCAATGAATCATTTGGATCAAGCAAAATGGATCTGCCATAGTAAAATCTTTTCTGAGTTGTGAGGTCTATCAGATACGCCGCCGGGCATGCTTGGAATCCCAGTAAATTCCAATAAACAAACGCCGGATTGGGTGATGACTTGACGGTGTAATCTATGTTGACAGAATCGTCAATCAGGCGTAATTGTAAATCATTTTTTGACCGCCTTACTGTTATTTCCGCAGGCAGCTGAAAGAGGCTATCGTTGTATTCAAGCTGAGCATTTGCTGATGTTGATGAGATTCTTAGCGGATAAGTCTTTCGGGTTAGTGTTGTCGCACATGACGCACATGTCAGCGCGACGATCACAACTAAATTTCTGTGCACTGCGTTGAAATAGTTACAATGTATACTCACTCTCCGCTGGTCGTTTCCTTTCACCTTTTACGACGCCGGAATATATTTCTTGAACCAGCTTTCAATCGTCATTTGAAGCACGCCGAAGAATGCTTCTTTAAAAATCCCAGGTGACATTTTTGATTCGCCGCGTGTGCGGTCTGTGAAAATGATAGGAACTTCAGTGAGCTGATAGCCGTATTTCCAGGCAAGGAATTTCATCTCGATCTGAAATGCATATCCTACAAATTTCACTTCATCAAGCTGAATAGTTTCCAAAACCTTCCGGCGATAACAGACAAAACCTGCGGTCGTGTCTGCAATAGGCATGCTCGTGATCAGCCGTACATAACTGCTCGCGAAATAGGAGAGAAGCACTCTTCCCATGGGCCAGTTAACCACATTTACGCCCGTGGCATAACGCGATCCAATCGACAGGTCTGCACCGCGATCGAAGCATGCAGAATAAAGGCTCACTAAATCTTTAGGATCATGTGAAAAGTCCGCGTCCATCTCCAGAATGAAGTCGAACTTGTTAGCGATCGCATATTTAAATCCTGCAATGTACGCCGTGCCGAGTCCCTGCTTTCCCGGGCGTTTCATCAGGTGCAGGCGTGTTTCGTCAGCGGTATTGTACGTCTGCTGAAGCAATTCCACGATCTCCGCTGTTCCATCCGGCGAATTATCATCAACAATGAGGATATCAAACTTCTTGGGTAAGGCGAAAACAGCCTCAATGATGGGACGAATATTCTCCCGCTCCTTGTAGGTTGGAATGATTACGATCGCATTACTCATTAGAGAGATTTTGGTGGATAACAAAACTAAAAAAGAAATGCTTCTTTTCAACCGATTTCAGATGAGCACAGCATTATTTCCGTGAACGGAATCGAAGAACAGTCGGGAAAACCCGGTGCTAACGAAGAATTGGTGATAGCTTGAGCTGTCCGTTTACAAGCATGCTCGTAAACGTGTTAAAATTCAACGCATTTTTCTCATTCAGGGACACATTACTAAGCCTTTCCAGAATTAAAAATGTAGAATGCTCATTGAGACAAAATTGACCCTCAGCTGTAAGCGTATGATTTTATTGTGCGACGATTCATCATTTCTTAAAATCAGCGCAGGGTAATTTTCCTGCGCTGGTCAAAATGGTGTCAGACCATGGCCATCTCTTTCGATGCCTGTGCCACTTTATGTTGAACATCAAATGGTACTGCGACAAATTCAGCAAACTGCTGGGTAAAGCTTGCCCGGCCTTGTGTAAGCGAACGAAGCGTTGTTGAGTACCGATCAAGTTCGGCAAGTGGTGTCCGTGATCGGATCACCTGGTAATGCCCTTTACTATCGATGCCCATGATCAATGATCGACGCGTTTGAAGGTCGCCCATCACATCACCCATCACTTCCTCTGGCAGCATGATTTCCAGATCGTAAATCGGTTCAAGCAACTGAGGTTCGGCATTCATAAACGCTTCTTTGAACGCCATCATCCCGGCAATCTTGAATGAAATGTCATTCGAATCGACCGGATGCATTTTGCCATCAAAGACGCAAGCGCGTACATCCATCACGTGCGATCCGGAGATTGGCCCTTCTTCCATTTTTTCCATAACACCTTTCTGAATAGATGGAATGAAGCGCGCATCGATCACGCCACCAACAATGCAGTTGTAGAACGCTAGCTTTCCTCCCCACGGCAAATCAATGACCTCTTTGCCACGAACATTGAACTCCGTTGGCTCGGGCATGCCATCGAAGTATGGTTCTATTTTAAGATGCACTTCTGCAAATTGGCCCGCGCCTCCCGATTGTTTTTTGTGCCTGTAGCTGGCGATCGCAGATTTTTTTATCGTCTCACGATATGAAATCCGCGGCTTGACAAATTCAGTTTTCACCTTGTAGACATTTTCGAGGAACCACTTGCAAACAGTAAGATGTAATTCACCCTGACCGGCGATGATCAGTTGTTTTACTTCGGGATCAAATGCCACTTGCAGCGTTGGATCCTCCTGGTGGATCTTGGCAAGGACTTCTCCGATTTTCTCGTCGTCATTTTTGCTGTTGGCGACAATCGCAGTGCGAATTCGGGGTGTCGGAAAAACAATTGGTTTAATCGTCACCGGATTTGCTTTTGCATGAAGCGTTTGATTGGTGTAAGTGTCTTTTAATTTCAGTGTTGCACCGATGTCGCCCGCGACGAGTTTTTCAACACCCGTTCGTGTTTTTCCATCCATGATGAAAAGCTGATGGATTTTTTCGACTGCACCTGTGGAGCTATTTACCAGTTCGCTGTTGACAACTACTTCACCTGTGATGACTTTGAAAAATGATAGTTTTCCGAGGTTTGGTTCGATGTGCGTTTTAAAAATGAAGAGCACAGCAGGTTTTGCTTCGTCGATTGCTATATCTTCATCATCGGTGGTTAGTTCTGGTTTTGCATCGTGCGGGCTTGGTGCGACATTGTCTATAAATCCCATCATTCTGCCGCTGCCCATGTTCTTTTTCGCTGACGTACAAAAAACAGGAAACACATCGTGGTGGATAATTCCGAGCTTCAATCCTTCTCTCATTTCGTCCTCGTCGAGCGTTCCTTTTTCGAAGTACCTTTCCATCAGCCGTTCGTCGTTCTCCGCGGCTTTTTCAACGAGCTTATTGTGAAGCTCATTTGCTTTCTCACGTTCGCCTTCAGGAATGGGTAACTTTTCAGGCTTGCCTCCCTCCGCCGGGAATTTGTACATCACCATTTTCAACAGGTCGATAATGGCATTGAATCCTTCCCCCTCCTCGAGTGGATATTGCATTTGTGTGACAGCATTGCCGAAACGTTCACGCAACATTTGCAGCGTGCCGTCAAAATCGGACTTGGGATGATCAACCTGATTGATGGCAAAGATCGTCGGCTTGTTGAACTGATTTACGTAATCCCAGATCAGCTCAGTTCCGACTTCCACACCGTGCTGGGCATTTACAACCATCACACATGTATCAGCCACCCGAACCGACGAAACAATTTCGCCTATGAAATCGTCGAAGCCGGGTGTATCAATGATGTTGATTTTGTAATCGCGCCATTCGGTATGCATGATCGTTGAGAATATCGAATTCCCTCGTTCATGTTCAATTTCATGGTAATCGGAAACTGTGTTTTTGTTTTCGATTGTGCCTCTCCGGTGAATGATACCGGCTTCGTAGATCATGTCTTCGGCCAGCAAAGTTTTGCCGGCCTTTTGCGCACCCAACAGAACCACGTTCTTGATGTGCTTTTCATCATAGATCTTCATGCGTGAAAGGTGTTTTAATTAAGCAGCCCGCGATATCCCCAGGGCACACCGAT